>DAIRER010000321.1:0-3136 GCA_036795495.1 Pseudobdellovibrionaceae bacterium
GAATCCATGACAGAAATACCAAGACTTTTCAGCTGATCTCGAAGTTCATCTGATTTTTTATAGTCTTTTTTCTCTCGAGCTTGAACTCGTTCTGAAACCATTTTATCCACAACCGCTCTGTCGACATTGAGTTGCTTTAACAATAGATCATCCAAATCTTTTAAAAACTGATGGCTTGGTTCTTGAAACAACGCTAGAATATTTCCAAAGGCTTTTATAAATTCAGAATAAAATACAGCTCTTTCTTTTTTTTCTAAGCTCACCCCCAACAGATTGGGAAAATCCACATTAAACTGACGAACCAGATCAAAAATAACAGCAAAGGCTGCGGGAGTTCCAAAATCATCATTTAAAGCACGGATCATTTGATCTAAAGATTTTTGTATGTTTTTGTAAAAAACATCCGATGATTTTTTTTCTTCTAAGGACTTTATTTTATCCTGTAATTTATTTTTAAATTGTTGAAGACCCTCTAGATTTTCCAGACCCTCTAGATTTTCAGACTTATTCATCAATCTTTCGGCTCGGGATAATACAGAGTAAATACGAGCAAGACTTGAAATACTTTGATGAAGTGTGCCTTCTGAAAATTCAGCGACACTGCGATAGTGTGAAGAAAGAATCATGTACTTGTAAATTTCGGCATGATTTTTTTCTACAAATTCTCTTAAAGAAACTAAATTACCTAGGGATTTGGACATTTTTTGACCTGCAAAATTAAGCATCCCCACATGAATCCAATATTGAGCTAGTTTTTTTCCAGTTAAACCCTCACTTTGAGCAATTTCATTTTCATGATGTGGAAAAATCAAATCAGTTCCACCTCCATGAATATCAATTTGGTCCCCAAAAATCTTATGTATCATCGCTGAACATTCAATATGCCAACCCGGTCGTCCCTGCCCCCAGGGAGAGGCCCAAGAAAGCTCATCGGACTTTGACCCCTTCCAAAGCGCAAAATCCATGGGGTTTTTTTTCTTTTCATCCACTTCAACTCGAGCCCCGGCCATCAGCTCCTCTGTTTTTCGCCCACTCAGTTTTCCGTATTCAGAAAAACTTTCAATTGAATAGAGGACATCTTTTTTAGATTCTTCTTTTTCAACAACGTAGGCCTTTTGTTTTTCAATCAATCGATCTACGAATTGAATAATTTCAGGCATAGTTTCTGTAACTTTTGGGTTATAATTGTGAGGCACTAGTCCTAAACTATTAAAATCTTTTTTGTATTCTTCAATAAATTTTTCAGTGTGTTCTGCCGGATTGACATTAAGGCTTTTGGCTCTTTGTATAATTTTATCATCAACATCAGTAAAATTAAGAGCAAAATCAACTTGATAACCTAAAAACTCCAACCAGTTTCTTATGAAATTATATACGACGGGTCCTCGAAAATTTCCCACATGCAAAAAATCATAAACCGTCGGACCACAGACATACATTTTAACCTGCGGAGGATTTATGGGTTTAAACTCCACAAGATCCCGAGTGAGTGAATTGTATATTTTTAAAGGTTTATCGTTTTCCACAATTAAAATTCCTTATATTTTTTATTTATTTAAAAATGTAATCACCTTTTGAGCTCGGTCCAAGAGGGACTTCTTATTCATTAATGGTACTAAAATTTTTAATTCAGTTCCATGGGGTTTTCCAATGACCGCCACACGAATCGGCATAAAAAGAAATTTTCCTTTCGCTCCAGCCTTAACTTTAACCTCATCTTGAATTTTTAAAAACTGCTCTTCAGTTAAAAAGTCGGTATCACTTTCTTCAATTAATACTTTCCAGGCACTTAATACAGCAAAAGTAGAATCCCAACTTAAAACTTCGCGAGACTCTTCTGATATTTCATACTTTTCATCATCCAACGGAGCATACAAAGCAACAGCATCACTTAAGATCTCCATATAAGGTTTAAAAGCTCTCAATGAAGAACTTTGCCATTCTTTATCCTGTTCAAAATGAATTAATTTTTCTTTTAGAAAAGGCTCCACAAGAAGCCAAAGTTCGGGCTCGGGAAGGGCTCTTAAATGCATGGAGTTCATCCATTTAAGTTTAACACGATCAAAAATAGCACCCGAGGGATGAATGCGATCCAGACTAAAACCATCGATCATTTCATTTAAAGAAAGAACTTCTTGTCCATTGGGATGAGACCAGCCCAAAAGGGCCATAAAATTATTGATGGCGGATGGTAAATAACCTTCATTTTTAAATTGAGTACAAGAAACGGCACCTTTACGCTTCGAAAGTTTTTGACGGTCATCATCCAGCACCAAAGAGACATGCCCGAACTCAGGGACTTGCCAGCCACAAGCTTCATAAATCATAAGTTGTCTTAAGGTGTTAGGTAAATGCTCTTCGGCACGAATCACATGACTAATTTTCATTTTTTCATCATCCACGGCACAACAAAAATTATATACCGGCATTCCATCCGACCTTAAAAGAACAAAATCCCCCACCATATCCGATGGAAAAGTAATATCTCCTCGGATCAAATCTTTAAACTGATAATCTTTTTTTAGGTTTTTGGTTTTGAAACGAACCACCGCACGTTCACCGGATTTTAATTTTTCTTGAGCTTTTTCTATAGGCCAATCCTGATAGGGACTTTGCACGTGGGGGGACCGCCCCTCGGCGCGCGCTTGCTCCCTTTGTTTTTCAATTTCATCATCCTTTAAAAAACAATAATAGGCCTGACCCGATTTTAATAACCCTTGAGCAATCTCGGCATATATTTCCAGACGTTGACTTTGTTTGTAGGGTCCATAGGGCCCCATATCTTGTAGAGTTTCAGGATGGGGTCCCTCGTCCCAATCTAAACCCAGCCATTTTAAGTCTTCTATAACTCCCCTTAAGGAGTCTTCCGTTGAACGTGCCTCATCGGTGTCCTCAATACGAAGGATAAATTGACCCTTATTTTTTTTAGCAAAAAGCCAATTGTATAGAGCTGTTCGAGCTCCTCCCACGTGCAAATACCCTGTGGGAGAGGGGGCAAAACGCACACGAACAGCCGGTGAAGGCTTTGATGTGTTTGAATTTAAATTTGAGTTTGAATTTTGATTTTGAGATGGGTTTGTCATAGTGAGACTATTTATCCATAAAATAGCTCACTTAGGAAGTGAAAAAAGAGCTT
>DAIRER010000008.1:0-15620 GCA_036795495.1 Pseudobdellovibrionaceae bacterium
AAAATAAATTTTTTGTTCTTTCTTAACAGCTCTGATCTTCGGTGATCCAAATGGCGGAATACGAAATGTTAAATATAGATTATCAAACATAGTGATATATCTTTCAACTGTAGCGTGACTCACCAGTAAATCTTCCCGAATAGAATTAACTGACAATGGAGACCCTACTTTTGAAGGGAGCGTTTCTAATAAAAGCTCTAAAAGTGATAAATCTTTTACATTTTCTAAGTCCCGAATATCTTCACGTATGATCCTTACATTTCGTTCTTGTCGCCAGCGCCGCGAAAAGGTCTCATTTGACTTCAAGAATGGCTCGGGGAACCCCCCAAACTCAAAGAGCTGCTTAAGATCCTTAGTTTGAGACTGGCTTGAAACTTCCCTATGACTCAAGGGGTGCAGTCGATAATACCAAGATCTTCCGAGAAGAGAGTCTCCACCCTTTCTAAAATAATCAAGCCGGGCAGATCCCGTAACTAGACACTGTCTTTCATTATAATATTGATCATAAAAGCCCTTTAAAAAGTTCCGCCAATTTTTGTATTTATGAATTTCATCAAAAATAATTAGATTTTCACCGGATGGAAGTTCATTTTTTTTTATTTGCTCTCGATGATTAGAAATATCCCAATTCAAATAGGCAGGATGATTTTTTAGCTTCATTTCAAAATCTATTTTTTTATTAAGAGCTAATAACTGAAGAGTCAGAGTTGTTTTCCCCACTTGCCTTGGACCACCAATAAGAACCATTTTTTCCTTATAGGCACTGGATATTTCTTGAAAAAGGTATCTGTTTTGCATCATACCTTAAAAACTACATCATGAGTGTTTTCGAGTCAACATGAAAATACTCATGAGTATTTTCATGTTGACTCGAAAACACTCTATAGACTTTGGTCTTAATATGATATCGCAAAGAATTACAGAAGGGCAGGCCAAATATTGAAGGTATTGATATGGAGTTTAAACTCAGACGTAATGAGAATTAAAATCTGATCATAAATATTTTTCTGAAATTCACTTTTTGAAATGGGGTTTTTGTAACGATTGTACCAATAGGTTTTTGTAATGAATTGATCGAAATTATCAATACGAGCCACCAAGTACCCATCCCACTCTTCATTGGTGAGTTGGGGAAAAAACAAAATACGATGGGTGTAGTTGGCTGTTTGTTTTTCAAAATATTCCATAAATAAATCAATTTCAGGATGTTTAAAGTAAGCAAGTCCATGCCAGGATAAATCTTGAGGATTTCTATAAAACTCTAATTCTGTAGGACCAATTGAAATTTGTAATTTAAAATAATCCAGTTCGTCTAATTTGGGGACTTTTAGATTGAACATTTCAACTGTAGAAAAAGGAACCACCGCTTTTCCCTTTCTGGTCCAACGCACCCAAAAAATATTTCCCTGGCAGTCCTTCATATTGAACTGCTCAATCAATAATTCTTGTTTAAGATCTATTTTATTATCGAATAAATTATAGTTAGTCACCCAAAGCTCGTGTTGGCCAACTCCACAAGATTGATTAAAGGTATTTTGAATTAATATTTTTTTATCTTTCAAATCCACAATTCCATTTTTATATATTTCTTGAAGTCGATTTTGAAAAGGGGACAGAAATAACTGGATTAAAACTTGGGGACTAACAATGTCTTGATCAAATGCGATAGTCTTTTTTTCAATTGTAGATGGGCCTGCAAAAGTTATTGGAACCCAAAAGCTGATATAAAAAAGTAGAAGTAAATGACATCGATTTAACCAAAATGAATCTTTAAAATCAACGGAATGAGTATTAAAAGCCATTATCTTGAACCACAATCTTACCACTATTGATACCGCGATTCATGCGTTCTAAAAACTCTTTAATTGTAGAAAAATTGCCGGCTTGAGCATTGTTAAGGTTTTTTAAAAACTCTATTTGAAATAGACTTGTCACAGATGGCTGTGCTGCATGCGTTTGAGGAAATCGAGAAATTATTGTATTAGCAACCCACCCTAATACAAAATCTAATGGATCACTCAATGTATTTTTCACTTTAGTTTGAAACTGAACCAAGGAAACACGAGTTCCATCAATTAAATACCATGGATTAGAACCTAAACGTTCTTCAACCATTAAAGTTGACCCAGTTGAAGAGCTAGAACTTGAACTAGATCCAAAATCCATCTGAATAGGAAATTGAATCTCTAAACTTTGATAGAGATCCTTGTTTTTAAAAAATTTCTTATCTGAATAAAAAATAGAATTTGCACCAGAGATTGTACTGATTGTATTGCTTCGATCCGTTCGAATTTGGAAAACAGGTGATGAATTTTTATTTTCTCCGTAAAGAGTGTATTCTAATTGGGTTTCATTTTCTTTTAATACGACAGATCTTGAAAAATCAAAAATCTCGGCACGGGTCATTGCTTTTAGATTTTTTCCGGATCTTTTAATCACCTCTTTAAAAAGAAACTCAACCTCTCCACATGTAAAATATGAAATTTCTTCGTAAGTACTTTCAGAATAAGTTTTTTGTAAGATTTCTATTCGAAACACTTCTAACAAAGAATCGCTCTTTGCGAGTGGATGCGACGAACAAGCATTTGTATTAGAAAAAAACAAAATCTGATCCATAGATTGCTCTACTATAAAATTGATTTTAAGTTCTGACATCTTGGGTACAATCTTTTTAAAAAATAAGTCTGCTAAATTTTGAGTGATATTTACAAATTCATTTTTATCAAGTTCATTTTCGGCCCTTAGAGGAAAGGAAGATCCAAAAATCATAACAACCAAAACTAAACTTTGAATAGAAAATTTAAAAAATATTTTCATTGAATAAAGGTCCAACCTTCTCCCGGAGAACTCTCTTCATTTTTTGGTTTTTTCTTTTTGGTATTGAGTCCAGAATTTTCTGATTCATTTTTTTCTTCAGCGTTAACGGGCATACTGACATTTCCATACACACGAGAATCTCCGTGCACGGGCGTTGCCGTAATCAGAAGAATTGAATTTATGCTGTGACTGCCATCCATGTAAAACAAAAACCCCTGTCCTTTTTTTTCACCTGAATAATGGGTCTCTTTATGCATTAAATAAATAGGATCACCATATTTAGCACTCAATCGGCGGCTCCCCGGAGAGTCCTGAATGGTTTTTGAATCCAATTGATCAGAACGAATACCAAACATCACAGATAAACTATCAAATTGAACTGTGTCTTTAATCGAAGTAAATCGAGCAGTTCCCATAACTTGAAGTCCGACCTGTTCAGATTCTGAAGGATTTTTGTCCATAGATCCGACATATACTTTTTCCATATCTAAAGTCCGATGAAATCCCTCATTATGACTAATGGAGAGGTACTTTACACGATGATCTAAAAAATAATTTTTTTCTTTAGCATGACCCAAAATAATTTTTAATAAATTAGAATTTAAATTACCAAAATTCAAAGAAAATCCCGGTAAACCCGAAGAAGAAAGCCCCGAAGAAACTTTAGGTAAACCCGAGGGAACGACGCCCTTACCTAACAACTGAACCTCAAAATCAAAATCTTCAGCAATTTCTATTTTCATCAAATAAGCATCAATCTTTAATGTGATTTGATCCGAGGCCCCAGGCTCCTGGTATCGATCCGAGGCACGCAAGGCCGTGAGCATACGAGACATCATTTTAACGTCGGTATGCATAAATAAAATTTCACCCGGAGAATATTCCTCAAGTCGTCCCAGATCACCATAGGATTGAACGCCTCCAGAAAGAGTCAATTGACGAACCCGGCGAATCAAAACCGCCGTGGACTCATGCTTTTTTATATAAACACAAGCAAGCGCATTCGTCTCACTTGAATTGTTGGACATACTGGCCATGGGATCTTTACCCTCTGGACAGTAATAATCTGATTTTGGATTTTCATCGGGAAAGGCAAAGCTCAAACAACTCATAAAGATAAAACTCATAGAAATAATAAATCGAAACATGGAATCCCCCCTATATTCGAAAGACAAAAACTTAAGACTAAGATCAGTGGCCATAAAAATCAGATCGTGAGAACTAGGTCAATCGCAAATCAGTTTTTGAATTTTTTTCATCTCTCCAAGACCTCCGTCCTGTTCAGTTCTCAGTGGATCCACCGAAAGACTTTAGGGGGTGTACCTATGCGCAAGCAATTTCGAATATTTATCAGTGGATTTATTGTTTTCTATTTGGGATTAACTTATTTTTTTCCACTTTTCCTATGGACCCTACCTGTGGTGGGGCCCCTTTTGGCCATTGCTTTTTATGATTATTTTCAGAGCAAACACACCGTACGTCGTAATTTCCCCTTGTTAGGGCACTTTCGATATTTATTTGAATCTATCCGACCTGAAATCAATCAATATTTTGTTGAATCCAATACCGATGGCATGCCATTCAATCGAGAACTCAGATCCTTAGCTTACCAGCGCGCCAAAGGAGATGTGGACACTCTTCCCTTTGGCACACAAAGAGATGTCTATCAAGAAGGTTATGAGTGGGTAAACCACTCCTTACATCCGGTCTCTGTCGATCCAAAAAATCTACGAGTCACAATCGGTGGCCCGGACTGCCTTCAACCCTACTCTGCTAGTTTATTTAATATTTCAGCAATGAGCTTTGGAGCTTTAAGTAAAAATGCGATTTTAGCCTTAAGCAGCGGCGCTCGGCAGGGAAACTTTTATCACAACACCGGAGAAGGCAGTGTTAGCCCCTATCACTTACAAGGGGGCGGAGATTTAGTTTATCAAATTGGTACCGGATACTTTGGATGTCGAGATGAATCCGGAAATTTTTCAGCAGAAAAATTTAAAGAGGTTGTAAAAAACCCCCAGATTAAAATGATTGAGATCAAACTTTCACAAGGAGCAAAACCAGGTCACGGAGGGATTCTCCCCGCCAAAAAACTATCCTTAGAGATTGCCTCTATTCGCGGAGTTCCAATGGGAAAAGATGTTCTTTCACCTCCAGGCCATCGCGCTTTTAAAAATGCAAAAGAACTCTGTTATTTTATCCGCGAATTACGAAACCTCAGTTCAGGTAAGCCGATCGGTTTTAAATTGTGTTTGGGAATTGAATCTGAATTCACTGAACTTTGTTTGGCCATGATTGAGACCCATATTACTCCTGATTTTATTACTGTAGATGGCGCCGAAGGGGGTACAGGCGCGGCCCCCTTAGAGTTCTCAAATAGTGTCGGCACACCTCTGCGTGAAGGATTAACCTTTGTCCGCAATGCTCTTGTTGGATATGGACTTAAAGATAAAATAAAAATCATAGCGAGTGGTAAAGTCATTACGGCCTTTGATGTTCTTCGAAATCTGGCTCTAGGGGCAGACCTTTGCAACTCAGCCCGAGGGATGATGTTGGCTCTGGGATGCATCCAAGCATTAAGATGTAATACCAACAAATGCCCCGTGGGAATTGCGACCCAAGATTCTGAATTGAGCGATGGACTGAATGTCCCTGACAAGGCACAACGGGTTTCTCACTTTCACTTTGAGACAATGCACTCGATTGCTGAGATGATGGGAGCCATGGGCATTGACTCGACATTAAAAATGACCCCTCGATTGATTCAACGACGAACAGCTACGGGAATTAAAAATTATGAGGAAATTTATAATTTTGTAAAGTTTAATATATTTATAAACTCAAAAGAAAATAGCCAACACAACAGAGCCTCTTAACTTTTCGGACTCATATTGCAACTTGCTCTTCAAAGAGGCTTCGATTAAACTTGCGCAAAAAATGAAAACAAAGACTCCCTTAACCCTTTTTTGGATGCGCAGAGATCTACGCCTTGATGACAATGTAGGTCTTTTTTATGCCCTTAAAGAAAATGAGCATGTTTTACCACTTTTTATTTTTGATACCTCAATTCTATCTTCATTAAAACCAACAGATTCTCGGATCAGTTTTATTTTTAAAATCATCAGTGAATTAAAAATTGAACTTCAAAAAATGGGCTCCGATTTGCTTGTGTTTTTTGGAGAACCACGCGAAATTTTTAAAAAAATATTAAGCACGGAAAATATTAAGAATCTTTACTTCAATGAGGACTATGAGCCAGCGGCTCGCCATCGGGATTCTGAAATTTTAAAACTTTTTAAAGACTTAAAAAGTCCTGTAAAATCCTACAAAGATCATCTAATTTTTGCGAAGGATGAAATTTTAACTGACTCAAGAAATCCCTACTTGGTTTTTACTCCATATAAAAATAAATGGCTCAAACAACTTCAGAGTTCTCAACTTCAAGAACACAAGACGGAGGATTTTTATTCGTCCCTCTATAAAGTAAATTCTCCTCAAAAAATGTTAGAGCTCCAAGATCTTGGTTTTGTAAAATCAGCCATTGAAGTCCCTCCGCCCCAGTGGGAAGGACTTCAACGCTATGATCAACTGCGAGATATTCCCTTTGAAAATGGAACTTCGTTAGTGGGTCCTCATTTGAGATTTGGAACTCTCAGTATCAGAAAAATGGTTCAACTGGCGCGACAAAAAAACACCACTTGGCTTTCTGAATTAATTTGGAGAGAGTTTTTTTCTCAAGTTCTGTGGCACCATCCTCGTGTCGCAACAGAATCTTTTCGAGTGGAATTTGAGCGAGTCGAGTGGCGAAAGGATTTAAAGGAATTTGAGCTTTGGAAACAGGGATTAACAGGATTTCCCATTGTGGATGCCGGCATGAGGGAGCTTAAAAATACAGGCCATATGCACAATCGCGTGAGAATGATTACTGCCAATTTTTTAACAAAACATCTACTGATGCCATGGCAGTGGGGCGAAAAATATTTTGCAGAACATCTATTGGATTTTGAGCTCGCTTCGAACAACGGAAACTGGCAATGGTGTGCCGGAACAGGTTGTGATGCCGCCCCTTATTTTAGAATTTTTAATCCTATCTTACAAACTCGTAAATTTGACCCTAAAATGGAATACATTCAAAAGTGGATTCCTGAATATTCTACTTTTGGTTATCCAGAACCGATCTTGGATTTAGACACAGCCAGAAAACGAGCACTTATCGCCTTTGCAAAGGTTAAACAACAAATGGGATCTAACATTTAAGTTAATTTTACTACTAAACACAGCTGAGCAGTTATAAAGGGAATGCATTGAATAATATACCTGTCTAAAGTACGACATTGAAACTTCTGAGCCTAGAGGTATATTCCATCAAAAGGAGTATTGATTTTATGCCTCGATGGATCTTTGAAGTGATTCTATTGATCTCTCTCCACTTTTCTCTTCAAACTTTAGGTGCTCGTACGCCCGACAAAGTTCTTGAAAGTCAGTGTAATCCACTTTTTCAAAAGAACTCCCCCTCAAAAATGACTGATTTTCCTTTTATAAAATACGCAAAAAAAAAGATTCAATTTGAGCCCTCAGAGCTTAATGAGCTTAAAGGTTATCATTCACCCTTATTAGTAGGATTTCATGGTACGACACTAGAATCTATAAAAGTGCTATTACAAACTGGACATCTCCCACCAGGCCATGTTCGCTTTGATCACTTAGCGCCCGCTGGCCATGGACGTCCCGCCATCTACATGGCTCCCATCATTCATCGAGTCCCTCAGAACATAAAGGTAATTTTACCAAGATCAAATCCTTCCTTCAAATATCAAATCCAACCCATGGTCTATCATGATTTTTTAGAACACCAAATGAGCCTCAAAAAGGCCTGGGAGAGTGCACGTCTTTATGCGGAAGTTCTAACTGAAGATATAAATTTCCTAAAATCTATTGGTTTAGATTTTACAGATAAAAATCGAGAGTTTTTACTACTCACACAACTTGATTTTGATAAAGAGACTTCACCTGACCATCCCTGGCCCATAGAACTTCAAGAAAAGTATATTCGTTATACCAAGGATGTGGAACGCCTCAAATCTGGAGTCATCCTAGGAATTCACAAGTCCATCTTTAAAGAACTCCCCGTTTTATTCGATGGAGATGAAGGCCTTAGAATAGAATTACCGCCCGAGGGCCTTTCTATAAAATATATTTACAGCATTATACCACTTGGAGAGTCTGAAAATTATTTTCATCAATTTAAATGAATTTCAATTTTTTAAATATTGATATTCATTTTTAAAGCGTAAACACGGTTTTCTATAGGGGTGTCAAAACTTCCGACATCTTCACTGTAGGTCACTAAATCCAAATTAAAAAACGTGAATAGCGCCGAAAGACCCGCGGTTAAATACCCTTGATTTAGACCAAAACGATAGCCACCACGCCACCAAGAAAACATGGTCCAATCAAATTCAAAACCTAAATGCAATGACTTACGAAAATTCATATAGGGATGGCCAATATCTCTAAAATCTAAAGTGCCACGACCCCCGAAAATCCAAGCCTTGGGATATTCCCAACGACTTCCGATATCAAGAACTCGATACATTTTTTCAGGAGGAGATGAGGTTTCTTTATTTAATAATTTTAATGACTGCCCAAAACCAACTTCTAATATATTTCGTGCCACAAAACCAAACGTAGGCTTTGTATATTTTAAATATTGAAATATTCCACTTTCAGGAATTTCAGGAGTGTAAAGCATCCCTAAATCCAAATCCATAGTATAACCCTCTTGAAGATCTGAAGTTTTAACAAGATTTGGATCCGTTGCAATTTCCATAAAATTAATAGACTTCGAAAAATAACCTCGATTCACAAACTTTCCTGTAAGACCGACTGAGGTTTCTGCATTTTCAAACCATGTGACGTTTGTTCCATAACCATAAGATATATTCGAATCTAAATACATTGTTGTATTGACCGCAGGGCCTGCCTGTTTATGAACGCTCATTTCTGTAGTTAACTCTAATAAAGAAACTCCAATACCCCACCCGGGTCGAACCCATACTCCATTTAAACCACCACGACCCATAAAAGATTGACCATACAATTTAGTAATCTCATCCATTACATATTGATTTTTTTGATCCGTTGTCCCTGGTTTGTTTGAGGCTGTAGACAACCCCGAAAGAACATCTAAAAAAGAGGAGCTTAGACCCATCTCAATGGCAAAATTCATTTCTCCATCTTTGCGTCGAGCTAAACCTGCGGGGTTATAATATAAGGCAGAGTAATCATCACTGACAGCCACAAAGGCATCCCCCATACCTAAGGCTCTTAATGAGGTGTTGGGATGATGAATTCGAAAACTCACTCCAGATTGAGCTTCTGCTAATGCAGAAATAGACTTAAATACGAACAAGAACACTAAAGCGACAAATTTTTTATTCATTCTTCCTCCAAAAGGCTTCACAAAGATTGTATAATCAATTTAGTATAAGAATCATGAGGTATTTTAATTTTCTTATTTTTTTGACTTTAGTCATAATGACACATGTTACAAAATCTGCTCCATCGACGGATCTACAACCTCAATCGGTCGAGTTCTCTCCGTTAGAACCTCAAGAAATTCCACCAGGTCCCCTCAGACAAAATTTAAATGAACTTAATTCCTTCGCCTTAGGGGTTGGCTACTTAAGTGGCTACTTACTGGACTCGGAAACCCAAAAAACTGGATTTTTAGTTCAAGGAGTTTATCATGATTGGTTCAAAGCTCAAATTCTAGACTCAAATATCCTAGGACTCCAGTTTGGAATATCTATTATGAATCAAAAATTTTTTATAGGATCTTATTTATTAGGAAGTGATCAATTGGCAAATTTTGTAGACTACAAGAGATTTAAATTTATTCTTAATTTTAATTTATTACCCAGAGATACTTACAACTCCCCATGGAGACTTAACCTGGATATTGGATATGGATATTTAGGATATATTGTTGGCCTCATCGCGCTATGGTCTTTTTAATAAATCCAAAACGCGAATGGTTTCGTTTTTTAGACTCTCTAAATCACCATCATTTTTAATAATATAATGAGTTTTTTTTACCTTTTCTTCTAAAGGGATTTGCGCGGAGAGCCGTTTTAAATATTCTTCTTCCGTCCACCCGGTTCTGTTTAATGTTCTTACCTTTCTTAATTGATTGGGGCAATCCACGACAATAATGCGATCAAAATTTTTCTCTAGATTTTTTTCAAAAAGTAAGGGCACATCATAGAATGAAATTTCATGACTTAAACTAAGTTCATTTTTTATTTCGATCACTTTTTGTTGAATCTTTGGATGTAAAATTTTTTCTAACTTTAATAAATTTTCTGGGTTTGAAAAAACGATTTCTGCCACTTTTTTTCGATTGATAGATTGATCCTCATTTAAAATGACTGGACCAAAGGCCATTACAATTTCATTATAAGCCAAAAGTCCTGGCAAAATCAGCTGATGAGATATCTCATCAGCATCCAGAACTTTATACCCCATAGACCTAAGTATTGATGACACGGATGATTTTCCAGACCCTAGACCCCCTGTAATTCCAACCCACAACATTAAATTTGTCCTTTATTCTTTTTCACTAAAGAGATTTGTTCTCTATCCGATAAGAAAAACATAGGAAATATTAAATGTCTAACCCTTTTGAAACTTTTGGCAAATACACCTTGTTAGAAAAAATCGCCAGCGGCGGTATGGCCGAGGTTTATTTATCTAATTTAAAGGCCGCAGGTGGGGTAAATAAATTTGTAGGAATAAAACGTATACTTCCTCAATTTTCGGACAATCAAGAATTCATAAATATGTTTAAAGAAGAAGCCAAAATTGCAGTGAACCTTAACCATAGCAATATTGTAAGCATTTTTGATTTTGGTATAGAAAAAAAGCAATTTTACTTGGTCATGGAATATGTCGAAGGAAAAAATTTAAGACAAGTCCTCAATGAATTAAAAAAACAAAATCAATATTTCACATTAGAACAAATTATTTATATTGCAAAAGAAACGGCCGCAGGCCTAGATCACGCCCATCGTTGTATTGATGGTGCAACAGGAAAGCCCCTCAATATAACTCATAGAGATATGAGCCCCCAAAACATTATGGTGAGCTACGAAGGTGAAGTTAAAATTATTGATTTTGGAATTGCCAAAGCTGAAACTCAACTCGAGGCGACACGCGCAGGAACTCTTAAAGGAAAATTTGGATATATGAGCCCCGAACAGGCCGATGGATACCCTGTTGATTCCAGAACGGATATATTTTCTCTAGGAATTGTAGTTTGGGAACTTTTAGCGAACACCCGTCTTTTTAGCGGCAGCAGTGAGCCTGAAATATTAAGAAAGATTAAAGATTGTCAAATCCCAAGTCTTAGAAAACTGAACCCAAATATACCCGCAGAATTAGAAAAAATTGTACTCAAGGCCCTTGTTAAAGATAAAAATCTTCGATATCAAACGGCAGCAGCCTTTCATCGAGATCTAAATCGTTTTTTGAACACTCAATATCCAGAGTTTTCAACTCATGACTTTAGTATTTTTATTAAAACAATTTTAGCACAATTTTATCAAAGCCAACGAAAAAAAATGATTGAATTTGCAACACAAGCCTTTGGCGAACAACCCAGCTTAAAAACTGCTGAAGTGAATCCAAACTCTCAAGCCTTAAAAGATCATAATTCAGGACTATTTGATCAGCTTAGTAAAAATTTTGATGGTTCTGATTTTTCAAGTACAGAAATTGAATCGAACGAACATTCGATTGAACCCTCCGTTGTTAAACTTCAAAAAAATAATTATAAAATAAAAATTCCTGATGCCACAAGCATCACAAGTTTACCCACGGATTCTCGATCTAAATCAGCTTACTCAAGTTTAAACTCAGAGGGTACTTCAGCAGAAAGTCAAGTTTGGCAAAATGAATCTTTTAAGAAAAAAAGTTCAAGTTCTTCCTATTTTTACGTCATTCTCTTTATTTTAGGTGGCATATCACTTCTTTTCTATTCTCAAAAAAACAATCCTAAATTTAATAACTGGAAAGAAAAATCATTTATCAATTTAGCATCGACAGCCGCCGTCAAGGTAGTCATAGAATCTGATCAACCCGATACTGAAATCTCTGTATTTAACAGCAAAGGAATTCAAGAAAGCTCTGCCTTCGTAAATAATTCTAAAATAAAAAACACTTATGAATTAGCAATTGAGCAAGACTATAAAGTTATTTTCAAAAAAAGTGGATTTCAAGAATATGTATTTATTTTACCTTTAAAAAAAGCTTATGAAAGTCAATTTTTAGCAGGTGCAGTTGAAAAAAATATAACAATAAAGCTGGTCAATAAAATTTATACTGTCAGTGCAAAAATGACCCCGGAAACTAATACAAATGCACCATTAAATTTAAGTATTCAATCAGACCCTCCAGGGGCCACTGTTTTTATAAACACTACAAAAACTGAGACTTTAACACCTCAAGTAGCCTCAATTCAAGAATCCAAAGACTTTACAATACTACTACGTAAAGAAGGTTTTTTAGATTATTCGACTTTAATAAGTCCCTCTGAAAATGTTGCCACATTAAATGTTCCTTTGATTAAATCCACTGAGGCAGGACAAGTTAAACTTGTCCTGCCTTTGGCAAGTCCGTCTGTACTTATTTATATTCAAAGCAAAGTTCGTAATTCTATCTTCTCTCAAAAGATATTTTTTAATGGCCCTGGACCCTACGAATTCGCGATCCCAGCACTAACAAAAGTTAATATTACGGTAACAAATCCATTTAATGGCTCTGCAGGTTCTATGGAAGTCCAAGTGAGTCCACAAAGTAAAAATTCTTATGAGTTATTTCTTGAATCTAAATAGCTCCTCATATACAACAACGGACTATGAAAACATTAAATTTATCGAATACAATTGGTCTAAAAATTCTAGATCTTAAAAACCAAACAACCCCCGCTGTTAAATTTAAAAATGAACAATGGATAACTTCTTCAGGTACAGAATACTATTCTACAATTGAATCAATTGCATTTTCACTTTCCGCTCTGGGCGTAAAAAAACTTACACCCGTGGCTATTATGGCTCAAACTCAATTTAAATGGGCAGCTACAGATCTTGCTTGTTTGGGACTTGGATCTTTAGTGGTTTCAGTATATCCGAACAACACTCCAACAGATGTTGAGTTTATTTTACAACACTCAGAGTCTTCTATTTTATTTATTGAAAATGAAGCCGTACTTAATTCTTTGAGTGAAGTAATTCATCGATGCAAAGATCTTCAATGGATTGTTTTATTTTCTGGATCATCTCAAAGTAAAAACACATTAAGTTGGGATTCATTTTTAGAAAAAGGCCAAAAGTTAAAAATAGAAAATCCAGAAATATTTAAAACCTCATGCTCATCTTTAACTCTCAACGATCCAGCCACTATTATTTATACTTCTGGTACAACCGGGGCCCCTAAGGGGGTTTTGCTCTCCCATGAACAAATCACTTCAGAAGTCGAAGAAGCCTTTTCCCTTTTTGGCGTAAAATCTACTGATGTTTCATTAAGTTTTTTACCCTATTCACACATATTAGGTCGAGTGGACCACTGGGCAGGAATTTACTTTAAATATCTCGTGTGTTTTGCTGAAAGCATTGAAAAAATAAAACAAAATTTAGCAGAAATTCAACCTACTTTTTTTATTTCAGTTCCTCGAATTTTTGAAAAGATTTATAGCGCCATTTCCGCCCAACTAGAATCTGATCAACTTCAAAAATATATCTTTAATTGGGCTCAAAATGTCGGTCAAAAAAATATAGATCATCGTTTAAGTAGTCAAAACTTAAGCTTTCCCTTGTATGCGCAAAGTTTTTTAGCTGAAAAATTGGTTTTTCAAAGAGTTAAAAAATTTTTTGGTGGTAAATTAAGATTTGCTATTTCAGGTGGAGCGCCCTTATCACCAAGTATCGGAAATTTTTTTCTTAAAAATGGAATTCTCATTTTAGAAGGCTACGGATTGACAGAAACTACGGCCGCAATCACCGTCAACCCGCCTTTTAATTATCAAATGGGTACGGCGGGCCTACCTATTGGAGATGTTCAAATTAAAATCGCTGATGATGGTGAAATTCTAATCAAATCCAAAAAAGTAATGTTAGAGTACTATAAAAACCCGCAACAAACTTCAGAAGTGCTAAAAAATTCTTGGTTTGCCACAGGTGATATTGGACATATATTACCCAGCGGTCACTTACAAATCACAGATCGAAAAAAAGATTTAATTAAAACGGGTGGTGGAAAATATGTAGCCCCACAAAAACTTGAAAATATTTTTAAGACTTATCCTTTGATTTCTTATTCTATTATTCATGGAGATCAAAGAAAATATATCACAGCCCTTTTCACACTTGATAAAGAAAATTTAATAAAATTTGGGCAAAACCAAAATCTTGATTTTAATTCTTGGCAAGATCTTATCGATAAACGACAAATTTTTGATGAAGTCAGGCGCATTGTTGCAGACGTTAATTCTCAGTTAGCTAGTTATGAAAGTATCAAAAAATTTAAAATTCTAGCCATTGAATTTTCTGTTGAAGGTGGAGAGCTTACACCCTCACTTAAAGTTAAAAGAAGAGCCCTAGAAAAGAAATATATGAACTGGCTCAACGAATTGTATTCATAGAGTACTAATACATAAATATACGAAAGCCAAAATTTAATAGATATCCTGAAAAATCTAATGTTTTCGCTAACCCTGTTGAACTCATAACAGCGTCTCCTTGAGCTTTAACACCGGAAAAAGTTGTTACGGATTGAGCATAGACAATCTGACTCAGCAACATGGATCTATACCCCATATCAAAAAACAAGGTCGTTGAATCATTGAATAAAAATTCATAGGTCAAGGCCCCACCGTACTGGGTACCCGTGGCTCTTAAAATAACAGAATGATCACTCACTCCAGAAAAGGCAGCACTTCCATCGGAGGTTAATACAAAATCATTTTTAATAGTCACTGTGGCAGTACCACCATAAAAAAGTAAGATCCATCGTGATGTCGGTCGACTCACAAGTCCAAGTTCTATTCCAAGTTTTGGAGAATATCCTGTAATATCTGAGGTCATACTGTAAAGTGTGAGTTGATTTGAATCTTTGACCAAAAGGTTCTCTAGCTTATTCGGCCGAATCACTTCAATTGTAAAACGAAACCCTGCACGTCCACGATTGTATAAAAAACCAAATTCTCCCCCATAATTTAATGCCAATGAATCTGAATAGGTATATCCACTGACGGCTTCATTTTCAAAGGGAGTTGTAGCCAATGCAGAGCTACCACCATAATAACTTAAGTAACTAGCAAAACCTTCACTATTTAAATTAATCAATCGAGCCTCGGCCGACAACCAGAATATTGAAATCGAAACTATTAAAAATACAGAAATTTTATTAAACATTTTTTATCGAACTCGACTTTTTTGCCCTACTTCAAAAATCATTTTACTGGCACCTTTTTTGGATTTCACTTGAAAAACTTTTACAGGAGTATTTTGTTTTATATTAAATATAAATGTTTGAGACCCGTCTTCGTTACTTTGCAACAGCTCTGCCTTTGATAAAAATTGTGACTTTTTAATTAAGTCTTGCAGTTTAGCTTTATCCACTTGATTATTTACAACTTTTGCAATGTTGATAACCAAAGAGGGCTGTGGTTTATCTTTCAATTCAACATGAAAATATCCGGGTTTACCAATCAACGGCTTCCCTTGTCGATCTCCAAAATCTAACGAATA
>DAIRER010000322.1:0-3127 GCA_036795495.1 Pseudobdellovibrionaceae bacterium
CGGTCGGCAGTTTGTTTGATGTCAGCGCTTTCACATTACAACCTGACGGACGAAATTTCTAAGAAAACATGGCTGCTCGTCGATGCCAACGGCAGATCCTACCATAAGGATATTCGGCTCTATCGTAGCCGCAATCCGAATTGGAAGATTGGGATTGTTAAAGCAGATGGCTACCTGATTACAAGCCTTGAGCGCACGATTGTTGATGCCATCATCTTGAAGAAAAAATTTGGGAATCTAGGAATCGAGGCTTTGAAAAAAGCTTTGAAAGAGAAACTTACTTCAGCGAGCAAAATTATGGATATGGCTTCAAAGTTTGATGCTGACGAACTCGTTCTACCTTACTTGCAGGCTCTCACATGAGCCGAGAAGCAAAAGCACGAAAAATTCGTACTGAGCTCACGCAAATGGCAAACGCGAAAGACGCTTGGTCCATCAACGAACTTCGAATTGTCCTAGGACTTGAGAGAATCGTGGCTCGCTTGATTCATCACAAAGAATTAGAAAAGCATCTGATATACAAGATGGGTTTTGGTTTGGTGATGTTCAAATAAAAACACTCGATGAACAAGGTGAGTACGGCGCACTCAGGTTCGATTGTGCTTTTCAAATTGGCGATCCGCAGATGGATAAACTTTCAAAGTTATCACGGCTTCATTTTGATGTCGGGTTTGGAGATACCATTCCTACTGAGCTTGCGAATACCAGCGCAGAGTCTTTGCTTAAAGACGAAAGCCCCATTTCCTGGAAGGTCTATCCACCAGAATTTATTTTTTCTGAGAAACTGCAAACTCTTGTAGAGCGAGCAAGCTCTAACTCAAGAGGAAAAGATGTCTTTGATCTAGCCCTGCTATTTGATAAATGCGAAAATAAAAAATCTTTGAAAGAGGCCGTGAAAGCCACATTCAAAATCAGGGAAACAGATATTCCAGAATCGTTTCATGAATTTGCAAATGGTTTGAACTTAAGACAGATCGAAGCCTCATGGCGAAGTGTGCGCATCGCCCAAGAACTAGATTTCGAAACCGTTTGGAAACGAACTCTCGCGATGCTTAAGAAATTTGATGAGGGTTTTAAAGCTTAGAAAATAAGTCCACATGAAAATAAATTCATGTGAACTTATGTATGATTGAGAAATAGTTTATCTAGAGCTTTGTCGGCGCCACAATGAAGTGTATTATTTGTTTGTCTAAAGATGTTTTAAAATTTGTTCTGATATATCTACAAACCCATGCCCTCCCCAGTTTTCACTCACATAGGCTGGGGGACTTTTCATTTGATCTTTAAAATTAATAACATTCCCTACACCAAAGGAATTTGGAAAATAGTTAAACATGGGTTCATCATTGGGAGAATCCCCACAAAAACCACATACCTCTTTGGCTTGATCTGGGGAAATTGCAAATTCATTCTTGAGAAAATAAAGGGACATGGTCAGTTTGTCATATTCTCCAAACCAACCGTTGACATGAATCGAACTCACCTTCGCTTGAGCTCCGTAACTTTTAAAAATATTAACAATTTTTTGCACTTGTTCTGTCGGAACAGGAACAACATCCTCACAAAAATCAATCGCCAAATCCATCATACGACAAAACTGATCCGAGGCCACTTGAACTCCTGGAACTGTGGATAAGATTTCATTTTTAACTTCTTCTAATTTTTTTTGATTTTGGCGACGTGTGTTCTCATCACTAAAAAAATGACGGTGCATTTTATGGTGATGGTGTCGAAAATAAAACCCTCCATTTTCTCCAATGACACCTTCCACAGGCCATTGACGGGCGATCATTTCACACCAACCCGCGGGACGACCTGTGACAGGTACCACTTTGACTCCCGCCTCTTTTAATTTCCAAAGAGACTCATAAGCTCGAGCGCCTAAAAATCCATCATCTGTCAATGTATCATCAATATCCGTGAGTAAAACTTTAATTTTTTTTTGAAAACTATTGAGGGGGTTCATCTTTAAATTCATAATAATATACCTCAAAAGGATTGTGCCCCCGATCAAATCTTGGGTCTATCTTCATGGAAGTTTGATACAATCAGTCAAAAATTAAGCTTGCCGTGCTGGATTTTTTTTCTCAAGGTACGATTTATGGCAAATAAAAATCATGGGTCTTATAAGTTTGTAATTGTAGAGTCTCCGACTAAGGCAAAAACCATTCGAAAATTTCTAGGTTCCGATTACGTCGTAGAATCCTGCATGGGTCATATTAGAGATTTGCCGCAGTCCACAAAAGACATCCCCGAAAAACTTAAAAAAGAAAAGTGGGCTCAACTGGGGGTCAATGTAGACCATAATTTTGAACCCATTTATCAAGTTCCAAAAAATAAGACAAAGGTTGTTAAGACGCTCCAAGACAAACTTAAAGATGCCAGTGAATTATATCTAGCAACGGACGAAGACCGCGAAGGGGAAAGTATTTCATGGCACCTAAAAGAGTTGCTTAAACCCAAGGTTCCAATAAAACGCATGGTCTTCCATGAGATTACAAAAGAAGCTATCCAAAAATCTCTTAAAGAAACTCGTGAGATTGACATGAGTCTTGTCCAAGCCCAAGAAGCACGTCGTATTTTAGACCGCTTGGTTGGTTACACCATATCGCCCCTTCTTTGGAAAAAGGTGGCCTACGGACTGTCTGCAGGTCGTGTGCAATCTGTTGCTGTTAAATTAATTGTCGAAAAAGAACTTGAACGCCTTCGATTTAAAAAGGGAACTTATTGGGGCATTACAGCCGACCATGAAAAAGAAGGTGTTAAATTTGAAAGCCGCCTTCAGGACTATAAAAATAAACGCATCGTTACGGGTAAAGATTTTAATCCCAATACGGGCGAAGTTATTGATCCTAAAACTTTTCTTTTGTTAGAAGAAAAAGAAGCCAAAGATTTAGCAGAAAAATTAAAACAAATGGATTGGCTTGTTGAAAACATTGAAGAAAAGCCCATTCAACGCCGCCCCTATCCTCCCTTTATCACTTCGACGCTACAACAAGAGGCCAGCCGAAAGCTGGGAATGAGCTCTCGTGAGGCCATGCAAGTGGCACAAAAACTCTACGAACAGGGTTTTATTACCTACATGAGAACAGATTCTACGTTTTTATCTACCGAAGCTATCAAAGCG
>DAIRER010000323.1:0-3109 GCA_036795495.1 Pseudobdellovibrionaceae bacterium
ATCTTAGTGATGTTGTAAAAAAAATCCGAGGTAAAGCCGGCACTCAAGTTCGTCTTAAAATTTTAAGAAAAGAGGGTGAACAAACTCGACGTGTCGAGGTTTCACTTCTTCGCGCGAAAGTAAACCTTGAGGATGAAGCCGCCAGCATCACTTACATAGATAAAACGATCAAAGGTGAAAGTAAAAAAATCGGAATTATCAATCTTCCCTCATTTTATGCAGACTCCCGCCGCAATGGTCGTTCTTCGGCTGAAGATGTTAAAAAATTAATTAAAGAAGCTAAAACTAAAAACATCAGCGGTCTTGTTTTAGATCTTTCCACAAATGGCGGTGGTTCATTAAATGATGCTGTTCAACTGGCTGGATTATTTTTTAAAACGGGAAATGTCGTTAAACAATCCAGTAAATCAAAAAGTCGAGAAGAAATTGCCTTAGCCGATACAGATCCCACTGTGGATTGGAATGGCCCGCTGGTTGTTCTAACCAGTCGTATTTCAGCATCTGCTTCGGAAATTGTTTCAGGAACACTTAAGGATTACCAACGTGCTATAATTGTGGGTGGTGATCACACCTTTGGAAAAGGCAGTGTTCAGCAAGTGGTTCCCATCACTGGAAACCTTGGTGCTTTAAAAGTCACTGTGGGTATGTTTTATATTCCCGGCGGAAAATCCACTCAACATGGCGGTGTAGAAGCTGATGTCGTTCTGCCCGGTGCTTTCAGTAATGATGAAATGGGAGAAAAAAGTTTAGACTATTCTCTCCCTCCGACCACCATCGCCTCTTTTGTTTCAAAAAGCGCTTATGTTCCAGAGGGTGCAGACCGATGGTTACCGATCCGTACAGAATGGATTAAACCCCTACAAGAAAAATCAAAAAAACGAGTTGAGCAAAATAAAGAATTTCAAAAAATTATTGCTGAAGTTGAAAAGGCTAAAAAAAGAGGAAAACTTATGAAGGTCTCTGATATCCTCAATGACAAGTCAGAGAAAGAAAAAATTGACAAACAAAAAGCCAAAAGAACAATGAGCAAAGATGAAAAAACAGCAGAGTACCTTAAACGCCCCGATATTGAAGAGGCGTCTTTAGTTCTTATTGATCTTATGGAAATCGAAGGGACACCCACTGTGGGTGTTACCGTAAATTCGGAAACCTCAGAAAAACACAACTAAAGCGGACTCATAAAAAACCACCTGTGGCGTTGCCTTCCTCGTCACCTTGTGACAATTTTTTACGAGTCTCTCTTTATAATTTATAACTCCCATAAGGCTTTCTTATACCAAAATTGGGACTTCAAAAAGAGTGTAACCTGTTGAAAGTAGATAGGTTCGTTCCACCACTTTATCTATAAAAAAATGGTTTTTAGGGTCTTTTAAAAATCTATTTCTTTACATTGTTTTTTCAATCCTTTTGTGAGAAAAAACCCAGGCTGTATTAAACTCATTTTGAAAGGAAATATAAAATGACAACAAAAAAAGTACTTATCTCTTTAACAGCCCTATCAACAATGCTGGCTTTAACGGCCCAGGTTGCTACGGCTCAAACGACGGCCCCAACTCAAACCACAACAACTTCAGCTGCAGAAGTAAAACCTGAATCTGCAAAAAAATGGGGAGTTTCTTTATTTGCAGACATGGAAACTTCCAACGAAAGTTTAAACAAAAATCTAGATGCTGATTTAACAAATTCTTACATCCTTAAACCCAGCTATAAACTGGATAAAAATACATCCCTTTTTATGCGAGCCGCAGTTGTTCAAAAAATGAAAACCCGTTCAGGTTCAGAACCAAATAACACATTAGCTGATTTAGTTGTTGGCGGAACTCAAAGCTTAGAAAATGTTTGGAATCTTTTCCCAAAAATGTCCCTAGAACATCGAGTTTATTTGCCAACATCTAATGCCTCTAAAAATGACGGATCCTACGGACGTTATTATGGTCTATACGGCGCTCCCTTTGCAATCACGCCTAAACTTGAACTTTCTTATAATTTTTGGCCTAGCGCAATAGCCTATACTGGTGCGGGCGCAAAATCAGGCGCAAAATTTTCATTAACTCATTTTGGTGAAATTGCCTATAACATTACTGAAACAGTAAGCGTTGCTCAAGATATCGGTTTGGCACATGGCTACAACAGCCTTCCAAATCTAGGTGGTTCAATAAATTCTAACAAACTGAAGCTCACCTCTGCTATCTCATGGGCTCCCAACAAAAACTTCGCAACTATTTTATATCTAAATGAACAAAAAGATAATATGAACGGAACCTTTGAACATGGACTTTATCAAAGTGATGCGTCCACTTATGAACTTTTATTAGTTCTTTCGATTTAATTTTTAGACCTGTCGTTTCCAAATGGATAGATGGGTTAATTGGGAAAGGGTGCGATATTTATCGCACCCTTTTTTTTATTTATAATAATTTCAAATATAAACATTCAACTATCTTTCATAAATTTTCCATGGGTATAAGGCTTTATAGTTTATTTTGATAAACATCATTTTTTAACGGGGGGGGGCTTTTGCAACTTGCAATTCAAATTACCATTTTATTTCTATTTTTTTTAACACAAACGGCTCACGCAGATATGTTCGAATACACTTTTAAAAATAATATGAAAGTAGTGATTTCAGTCAAAGGAGCTCTTGAAAATCCTGAAGCGCCTCAAGAATCTTATTTTGAAACTTCCTACGGTGAACGAAAAGTAATTTCCAATGAAACTCTAGATGCCGTACTGCTACCATTAAATACTCAACTGATAGAAAATGAAAGCGAATTACCCAAAGGAATACATTTTATTCAGACAAATAATGATTCACAAATGAATGAAAGTGACTTTTTATTTCTCGTAAAAAGAAATTCATCGGGTTTTAATTTTACCCTTATTAATTTATCTGGCCGTGTTTTTGAACTCAATTTACCTAGTAAAATTGCTGTTCTAAAATCAGAAACAAACCATGATTTTCATCACACTTTTGAAGAATTGGTAAAAGAAATTTCTCTTTCAGAGGTTTTTACGTTTAAAGGTGAAAAAATAATCCTTTTAAGTTTGAAAACCACGTTAGGCGAGTACACATTTGTAGCACGAGATTTAACAGTTCATCATCCTGACG
>DAIRER010000324.1:0-3104 GCA_036795495.1 Pseudobdellovibrionaceae bacterium
ACACTGACTGAAATTAATAAGGATTGAACGGATCCCAAAAATACAGCCAAAATAGAAACATAAAAAAACCATCGAATTCGTTGAGCTGTATCTAAGGGTAATAAAATTTCCATCAACTCTCGACCTCCCAACAAGGGGGCTAAAAAACACAAAAGCTGTAGGCCCGATTTTCCTAAATAAAAATACAAAAGAAAAATTAAAACAACAACAGCTACAGAAGAAAGAAGTCGAACCACAAAGTTTTTCATTTTTTACCTACTCTACCAATACTACCTATTTGTAGAAAGCTTAATTGAAGTTCAGAGTTTTTTCAACACGTCCAAAACGACGATCTCGACGGCCAAAATCTTCAAAGGCAAGATTAAGATCCTGCTCTGTAAAATCGGGCCACAAGGTCTGAGTGAAGTATAATTCGGAATAGGCGGCCTGCCAAAGTAGAAAGTTAGAAATCCTTAACTCTCCACTGGTTCGAATAATAAGATCTGGATCTGGAAAAGGAAACGTCATTAATGATTTATGAATCGTCATTTCATTAATATCTTCTATTTTAATTTGACCTCGAAGAACCTTCTCACAGATCGAGCGCACTCCGCTGGTTATTTCTTGGCGAGAACCATAGCTTAATGCAAAAACCAGATTCATACCTGTACAGTTTTGAGTGGATTCCACGGCGTGATCTAATGCCTTTAGCACCGTTGAAGAAAC
This sequence comes from Pseudobdellovibrionaceae bacterium, assembly GCA_036795495.1. GTDB lineage: Bacteria > Bdellovibrionota > Bdellovibrionia > Bdellovibrionales > Bdellovibrionaceae > DAIRER01. The sequence goes on from DAIRER010000324.1 coordinate 706, forward strand.
CTTTGAGAGATCACCAATCACTGAAAATCGAATATTTTCAGTGACTAAATTTTGAGTTTCTTTTTTTAAATATCTTTGAAGTAAGGTCATCAAAAAGAAGACCTCTGTCTCTGGCCTTAACCAGTTTTCAGAACTAAAGGCATAAAGTGTTAAAACCTGAACCCCTTGTTTAGCACAAGCTCGAATCATTTTTTTTGCAACTCGAGTCCCCTTGATGTGACCAAAAGTACGAGGTTTCCCCTTGCTGCGGGCCCAGCGGCCATTTCCATCCATAATAATTGCTAAATGCTGAGGCACCTTCATCCGTTACTCACATGACCTTTAGATAGTCATGATGCTCTTTTCTTTTTCTTCAGAAATAGCATCTACCTTTTTAATAAATTCATCCGTTGTTTTTTGAATGTCTGTTTCTGCTTTTTTTGCATCATCTTCACCAACTAGCTTGTCTTTAAGTGACTTTTTTACTTCTTCATTGGCATCTCTACGCGCCATCCGAATGGCCACACGAGCTTCTTCGACAATTTTTTTAACTTGTTTTACTAAGTCTTTACGTCTTTCTTCTGTTAATTCAGGAACTTTTAATCGTATGGCTTTTCCATCATTGATCGGCGCCATTCCAATATCTGCTTTTATAATTCCATTTTCAATTTCTTTTAAAATCGAAGGTTCCCAAGGAGAAATTAAAAAAGATTTCGCATCTGGGGTAGAAACAGCTGCGGCCTGATTGAGAGGAACTAAATTGCCGTAATAATTAATGCGAACATTGTCTAACATCGTCACTTGAGCGCGACCTGTTCTAATTTTTTTAAGTTCTTCAGATAAACTCAATAAAGATTTATCCATCATTTCATGAGCTTTTTTCTTTGCAGTGTCTACGGACATAGAAATCCTCCTCTAAATGAAATTATTGAACCAAAGTTCCAATTTTTTCGCCCTGACAGGCTTTCAAAATATTTCCTCTTTGCATGAGATCAAAAGTAAGAATAGGCAATTTATTATCCATACACAAGCTGATTGCCGTAGAATCCATCACCTGAAGTCCTCGATTTAAAACATCAATATAGCTAATTTGATCAAACTTTTTCGCATCGGGATGCTTAACGGGATCTTTATCATATATGCCATCCACTTTCGTGGCCTTCATAATCACCTGAGCACTGATTTCCATAGCACGAAGTGCCGCCGCCGTATCCGTTGTAAAGAATGGATTTCCTGTTCCTGCTCCAAAAATAACAATTCGGCCTTTTTCTAGATGCCGAATGGCCTTTCGACGAATATAGGGCTCTGCAATTTCCGCCATCTGAATGGCACTTTGGACTCGCGTGGGAACACCCTCTTTTTCTAAAGCATCCTGAAGAGCAAGAGCATTAATGACTGTCGCCAACATGCCCATATAATCAGAACTCGCTCGGTCCATACCTTCAGCAGAAGCAGCAACACCTCTAAAAATATTGCCGCCACCAATAACTAAACCGACCTGAACTCCAGATCTATAGGCCTCGGAAACATCTTCTGCGATTTGTTTAATCACATGGGTATTAATCCCTGTTCCTTGTTTTCCAGAAAGGGCCTCTCCACTCAGCTTTAATAAAACTCTATTGTATTTTGGACCCTTCAAAGACACTTCCTTTTTAAAAATTAATGTGTTTTCGTTTGCGCAGCAACTTCTGCAGCAAAATCAACGGTCTGTTTTTCTATTCCTTGACCCAATTCAAAACGTACAAATCGTTTAATAGATAAAGAACCACCAACGGCCTTAGCAACTCCAGCTAAATAATCTGAAATTTTTAAGTCTGGGTTTTTAACAAATGCCTGATCTAAAAGACAGTTTTCAGCTAAAAACTTTCGAATTTGACCTTCTACGATTTTATCAACCATTTCAGGTTTTTTGCCTTGTTCAATGTTTTTAGCTTTTAAAATTTCTTTTTCTTTTGAAACAACTTCAGCAGGTATTTCATTTGAAGATACGGCCATCGGACTCATCGCTGCAATATGCAAACAAATATCTTGAGCGGCAGTTCTTACATTTTCATTTTTAGATAAAGACTCTGATCCAACAGTTATTTCTAAAAGAACTCCAATTTTACCTTCACCATGGACATAAGAATGAACCATTGAAGTTGGGCTGACCTCATAACGCTCAAAACGACGGCAAACAATATTTTCACCAATTTTTGCAATAGTTTCTTTAAGATAATCTTCCACTTTTTGTGAAGGATTTGCATAATAGGAATCTTTTAATAAATCACCGGCAGGTTTTGTTTTTAAAACCTGAGCTCCGATAGAAGTAACAAAGTTCTTAAAATGCTCATTACGAGCCACAAAATCTGTCTCAGAGTTTACTTCAACAACAACACCCACATTATTTTCAACTTTTGCGAAAACCATACCTTCAGCAG
>DAIRER010000325.1:0-3099 GCA_036795495.1 Pseudobdellovibrionaceae bacterium
TGAGCCGAGTGCCATTCGTTTTGATGATGAGCCTGGGCGACCAGGTGATGTTTTAGATACGAATTTAGTACCTATTAATATCGGACCTTCTCATCCAGCGATGCATGGGACTTTACGAGTGATGGCGGAGCTGGATGGTGAAACCATTGTGCGGGCTCAAAATGAAATAGGATATCTTCACCGTTGTTTCGAAAAAATGGCAGAGACTCATCCCTACAATCAAGTGATTCCTTACACGGATCGTTTGAACTACTGTTCTGCACCAATGAACAACGTTGGATATTGTAAAGCTGTTGAAAAGCTTTTGGGTGTTGAGATTCCAGCAAAGGCTCAGGCCATGCGAGTGATTTTGTGTGAACTTTCGCGAGTGATGGATCATATTGTGGCTGTAGGAACCGGGGGCGTGGATTTGGGGGCATTGACTTCCTTTTTTCATCTCTTCACCTATAGAGAAAAAATTTATACTTTATTTGAAAAGTTATGTGGTGCACGATTGACCGTTTCAATGACACGCGTGGGAGGGATGGCTCAAGATGCTCCCCATGGTTGGTTTGAAGATATTTTAGCATTTTGTAAAGAAATGCGTGGCGGTATTGATGAGATCCGTCGCTTGATGATTGATAACAAAATTTTTATTAAGCGAACTCAAGGTGTGTGTCCTGTAACATTGGATGAAGCCATCCAATGGGGATATACCGGTCCACTTTTAAGGGCGAGTGGGTTAAATTTAGATTTACGAAAATCAACTCCTTACTATGGGTATGATGCCTTGGACTTTGATGTTCCCGTGGGAACCAATGGGGATGTTTATGACCGGTATCTGGTGCGTATTGAGGAAATGTATCAATCTCTTAGAATTATAGAGCAGGTTTGTAAAAATGTTCCGGGTGGGGATTTTACGATTCGTGATAAAAGCATCGTGCTTCCAGATAAAAAAGATGTTTATGGAAATATTGAAGGTTTAATGAATCACTTTATGTTGGTGATTAAGGGCCTTCGTCCCCCTGTTGGCGAAGTGTATGATGCGACAGAAGCTGCAAACGGTGAACTGGGTTTTTATTTAGTCAGTGATGGCTCTGCAAATCCATACCGATTGAAAGTAAGACCCCCTTGCTTTGCGATTTATCAATCATTTCCATCTGTGGTTCGTGGAGCTATGATTGCCGATGCCATTGCTACGGTGGCGAGCATGAATGTGATCGCGGGCGAGTTAGATCGATAAGAGAGGAGTTTTGATGTTTAAATTTTCTGAGAGTGGTTTGAGTGAAATCAAAAACGAAATGAAACGTTATGAGACGAAAGAGTCTGCAATTATTCCAAGTTTGTATATTGCACAAAAAGAAAATAAGGGTTGGATCAATGCCGATGTGATTCGAGGTCTTAGCGAGGCCATGGAGATTCCTGAAAGTCGGATCAATGAAGTTTTTAAATTCTACACCATGTTTAATCAAAAGCCTGTGGGAAAATTTCATGTGCAAGTTTGCACAAATATTTCCTGCGCTTTAGAAGGCGGGCGTGAACTTTTTAGTTATCTATGTAAAGAATTAGAAACTCATGAAAATGAAGTGACTCAAGATGGACGTTTTACTGTTTCAAAGGTAGAGTGTTTAGGCTCCTGTGGGACAGCCCCCATGATGCAAGTCAATGATGAGTACTATGAAAAATTAACTCCTGAGACCGCAATGAATTTATTGCGAAATATGAAATAAAGAGAGGTATTCTGGTGGAGTCAAAAGTTCTTACCGAATTTTATCATCTTGAAGATTATAAAACGTTGAAAGGCTATCAATCTAAGGGTGGTTACGAAACGTTAAAAAAAGCTTTGAAAATGAAAGACCAGCAAATCATTGACGAAGTTAAAGCGGCGGGACTTCGTGGTCGAGGCGGAGCTGGATTTCCAACAGGAATGAAGTGGGGATTTTTGCCGAAAAACGGCGAGCCTCGTTATTTGTTGTGTAATGCAGATGAGGGAGAGCCCGGTACATTCAAAGATCGAATGATGATGGAAAAAGCTCCTCACCAGCTCATTGAAGGTATGATTATTTCGGCCTTTGCTGTGGGCTCGAATAAGGGCTACATTTACATTCGTGGAGAATATAATTATCCCACTCGTTGTGTGGCAGAAGCTCTTAAAGAAGCTTATGCAGCAGGATTATTAGGAAAGAATATTTTAGGTTCTGGATTTAATTTTGACTTGGATTTCTATCGTGGAGCCGGTGCATATATTTGTGGAGAAGAAACTGGAATGATTTCTTCTTTAGAGGGCGATAAAGGTCAACCCAAGTTGAAGCCTCCTTTTCCAGCTATTCAGGGGTATTTAAAAAAACCCACAATCGTGAATAATGTAGAAACTTTGGCCTCGGTGGTTCATATTTTACGTGATGGTGTTCAAAAATATCGTTCTTATGGAACAGAAAAATCACCGGGTACAAAATTATTTTCATTGAGTGGAAATGTAGTAAAGCCTGGTAACTATGAAGTTCCATTGGGTTATACTTTGAAAGACTTAATTCAAATTGAAGGTGGTGGAATTAAGCCGGGTCGGCGACTTAAAGCCGTTATTCCTGGTGGAAGTTCAGCTCCGGTTTTGACGGCTGAAGAAGCGATGAAAGCAACACTTGATTATGAAGGTTTAGCAAGTTTAGGCACAATGCTTGGATCTGGTGCTGTTATTGTTATTGATGATTCTCATTGTATGGTGGATTTATTAGGTGTCTTGACACATTTCTACCATCATGAGTCCTGTGGACAATGCACGCCCTGTCGTGAAGGTACCGGTTGGTTGAATAAAATTGTACATTCCATTCTTGAGGGCAAAGGTCGTTTGCAAGATATAGATTTATTGGTTCGTGTGGCAGACAATATGAAGGGCAAAACAATTTGTGCTTTATCTGATGCCGCAGCTCTACCTGTGTTGAGTTTTGTAACTAAATTTAGAGATGAATTTGAATTCTACGTCAGAGAAGGACGTTCAAAAGTGCGAGGGACAGCGTATGCCGAAATGCACCATTAATGGTAAAGAAGTTGAAGTAAAAGAGGGGACTCCCATAATCCAGGCCTTTCAAGATGCTGGAGAAAAGATTGCCCATTATTGCTGGC
>DAIRER010000326.1:0-3084 GCA_036795495.1 Pseudobdellovibrionaceae bacterium
CATGGATGTATAATAAAGAACCACACCTAATGTGGCGATCCAGAAATGGTTTTCAACTAATTTTTCACTGTAAAGTTTTGTTCTCCATAGACGTGGAATAAGATAGTAAGCCATACCAAAAGAAAGCAGACCATTCCATCCCAAAGCTCCACTATGAACGTGTCCAATAATCCAATCTGTATAGTGACCTAAAGCACTTACGGATTTAATAGAGAGCAACGGACCTTCAAAAGTGCTCATTCCATAAAAAGTAATGGCGGCTACAAAAAATTTAATGATAGGATCTTTAATCAATTGATTCCAAGCACCTTTAAGAGTCAGAAGTCCATTGATCATTCCGCCCCAGCTTGGAGCCCATAACATCAAACTAAAAATCATTCCTAGAGTCTGTGCCCATTCAGGAACAGAGGAGTAAAGAAGATGATGCGGACCTGCCCAAATATATAAAAACACAAGAGCCCAAAAGTGAACAATAGAAAGTTTATAAGAATAAACCGGTCGATTGGCTGCTTTAGGTACATAGTAATACATTAAACCTAAAAAGGGTGTTGTTAGAAAAAAGGCCACGGCATTATGACCATACCACCATTGAACCATAGCATCTTGGATTCCAGCCCAAATGGGGTAGGATTTGAAAAAACCTACAGGAACTTCTAATGAATTTGTAATGTGAAGTACGGCAACAGTAATAATGGTCGCAATGTAAAACCAAAGTGCCACATACATATGTTTTTCACGACGTATTTTAAGAGTCATAAAAAAGTTCACAGCAAAAACAACCCAAATGGCTGCGATTGCAATATCAATGGGCCACTCCAACTCAGCATACTCTTTAGATTGAGTAAAACCTAATGGAAGTGTGATCGCTGCAGCGACAATGATGAGCTGCCAACCCCAAAAATGGATTCGACCCAGCATATCTGAAAACATTCTCGTTTTCAGAAGTCTCTGACTGGAGTGGTAGATCCCTGCGAAAATAGCATTTCCGGCAAAGGCAAAGATGGCGGCATTTGTATGGAGGGGCCGCAATCGACCAAAAGTAATCCATTCCAAATTACCGTTGACTCTCCAGTCAACAAGTTGAAGTGCTATGATCAGGCCAAATAAAAAGGCCGCTGTCGCCCAAACGAGCATCGCTATCAAGAATTTTTTGACGATATCGTCATCATAAAAAATCTTTTCGATGTTATTCTGTGATGTTTTCACGTTAAGTCCCTTTTCTTTCTGTAGTGTTTATTTCGTCGTTGTCTTCTAAAATACGATGAGCCGGCGTGACGGTATCGTCAAACTGACCCATTTTAGTAGCTATTATAAATGAAACCACAAATCCAAGGCCCAACAAAAGAGCCATCGGTATCATGATGACAAGCACGTTCATCTTTGCCCCCAAAGCGAAGAGACCACTATGACCACAGAACTCAAGGGCATTAATATTGCTGCGACCATGGGGTTGATATATCCAAGTAAGGCAAGTGTGCCACCGACAGAATTGTAGATCAACGAAATTGTTACATTTCTGTAAAGCGTTTTTCGCGTTTGCTTTGCCAGTTGGAAAAGCTCAAGCAAAGGCAACAATCCACCTCGTGTGAAATAAGCATCACAAGACTGTAAACTGATATCCACACTGCCTTTGACGGCGATTCCAATGTCTGCTTTTTTGAGAGCTAAAGAATCATTGGCTCCATCACCGATCATGCAGGTGTTCGAGTGAGTGGAAATTTGTCTGAGTTTTTCTTCAGGAGAAGCCAGATAGATTACATTCTCAGAAGAGATGCCTAGTTTGTGTGCAATGCTATTCGAACGAAGGGCTCGATCTCCAGGAAGTAAAAAAAGATTTATTTTTTTGGATTTAAGTTCATTGATCACGTCGAAACTTTCGGTTCTTAATTCATCCTTAAAAGTAAGTTTGGCGATTTCTATTTTATTTTTAAAAACAGAAATCAATTGTTGCTCACTTTCAAGATCAGAAATATCAGAACGAATTTCAAAGTGATCCTTTTGAAAAAAACCTTGAACACCTTGGCCTATTTTCTCCTCAGGGGATTCAATTGTAAAGTCAGCAGAGACTTCAGGCCAAGCTTTTCTTAAGGCAAAGGCAATGGGATGGTAAGAATTTTTTTCGAGAGAAAGAATGATTTGTTTTTCTTGAAGACTTAATGTTTCTGGAAAAGTCGCAGAAAGCACCAATTCACCAGTTGTTAAAGTCCCTGTCTTATCAAAAAAAAGATTTTTAGTTTTAAGTATTTTTTCTAAAATAGAGCCATCTTTGATGAGAATGCCTAGTTCTTGGGCTTTTTTTAGAGCGAGTCCAAAGGTGAGTGGGGATCCCAGGGCCAAGGCGCAGGGGCAGGCTAAAACAATCAAGGCAAGGGATCTATTAAAGGCCTCTGTAAAATCAACCTGTGAATAAAAAAAGAAAAAAACAGCGGCAGTGATAAAAACCGTGGCGATGAGTATTTGACCCAATTTATCTGTTAAACTAATAAATTCAGTTTTTAAGAGAGCTTCTTGTCTAAGGCTTTTCAGAAGTTTACCCAGGCGACTTTCGGAAAAGTTTTTTTGAGCGCGGATCAAGGTATTTTCTGTAAGACATTTTGTACCTGCAAAAAGTTGCATCCCTTGATGGTAAATTTTTGGCAAAGACTCTCCATCAAACAAAGAAGTATCAATCAAGGCTTTTGAACTTTCTAAAAGGCCATCACAGGGAAGAGTTTGTTGATTTCTTAATGAAATTAAGTCCTGAGTTTTAATTTCCTGACTTGTACAAGATTGAGGGCTCCCGTTTTGAATTCGAGTGTATTGTTCCGAGGTGATTTGGGTTCGAATATGATTTGAAGAAAGGTAAGTCTGTTGCACCCGCTTTAAAAGATATCTCGCTGAAAGAATTAAAAACATGAAACTGGCTGTGGAGTCAAAATAGATATTGGGGTCGCCTCGAAGAAGATTAAAAGTTGAAAATCCAACAGAAGTTAGCATGGCTACAGTTATAGGCAAATCCACATTGATGACTCTGTATTTGATCGAGTTCCAAGCTCCTTTATAAAACGGAATAGCAGAGTAGAATAAGATGGGAAGATAGAGAAT
>DAIRER010000009.1:0-15341 GCA_036795495.1 Pseudobdellovibrionaceae bacterium
GGTGCCGCCCAAATCACAACCTTTGGATTTTTATTTTGATTTTGAATCATTTCTGAATCGGAGGATTTAATTTGACCCGTTCTAGCTGAATAAAAACACACGTCTTTAGAAAGAATTTTTTTAAATGCTGATAGCACGCCTCCTCCACCCCAAACAATGATTTCATGTGAGGCATAAGGAACATTCTTTTGTATCAAATATTTCAATCCCAGTTCATCAGTTGAAATTCCCATCCATTTTAAATTTTTATTATCAAAATAAAGAGTATTTACAGCCTTGTCATTTGTGTTTAATAGTTGTGCAGCTAATTCTTTTAAAGGTGAAGTCACAGCAGCCCATTTTAATCCCAAAGTCTTTAATAAATCGATCGCCAAAAGCCACTCGGATTGATTTAAATCAATAGCCAAAAAAGGAACTTTCTTTTTAGAAAACTCATCCAAATGCTCTAAGGGTGAAAAACTATGATTTACAGGAGATCCCAAAACCGCTGCAAAATATTCTGAAGAATCCGGCATGGACAACCATTGAAAGAGACTGGGCTGATCTGGAGAACTGCCGGTCCCCTCTCGCCAAAAATTAATCCATTGTTTGTTTTTTTGCCTTAGACGAAACCATGTCCAACGACCTTCAGATGATCTTGGCAATAGACTTCTTTCTTTTGGATTTATTTTCCACCAATTATATAGAGATTCGAATTGCACAAAGTTATCTACAACTGGACTGGCCTTTAAGTGGACTATGTTTTTTAAATTCTCTGGAGCCTCCCAATTCACATTCAATCGATCATGTTGAGATAATATCACCTTTTTATGAAGGGATTCTTCTTTTAAAAAATCAATTATTTGTAAATTTAATCCAAGCTCCATGGGCCAATCAATACTGTTAATTTTGGATTGAATCTTTTTAGAAACTATATATTCGGCATGAGCACGAAATGAATAAAGGCACTTTTCACCGACTAAAGAGTTGACTGCTTTTTCAATTTCAATTGAAGTCAGTAAATCGTCGCGGAATTCAAATGTTATATTGCGATTTTTATATCTTTCTAAAAAATGAAGCCAATTGTATTCTGAACTTAAAAAGTTTGGAGTAACTGTTATAAAACCAGAATAATTCATCTTTTTATCTAATTCAGGACATAAAATTTGTTTTTCAAGGTGCTGACCTAGAATAGACTTTTTAATTAACCCTTCGGGCATTAAATAGCATTCTGTCGCGACCTTATTAAATCGCGAATTCCTTTCATGATATCTATGAATAGACTCCGTCAAAGGAGATAAATCTTGATTCAACCTGGGACGATTTAAAAAAATACGACCCTCCCGATCCGTTGTCCGCTGAACCCAAACAATTTGAAAATTATGAATGGAATTTTGAAACTCTAAACCCTCCAAATCAAAACCTGCTCCTAGGCAAAGAATACTCTTTTCCCTGCTTCGAACATGGTTACTGTGACTGCTACTGTAGTTTTTATTTTCGTTGATTTGTTGGATTAATTTAAAAAATACTTCTTTTTCATATTTACGAAAAGAACCTTCCCCTTCGGATTTAAATATTTCTTCAATAGATTTTCCAATAGTTTTTTCTATCTCTTGATCTAAATCATAATAGCTCAATGAAGAACTTTCATAATTTTTCCAACGCTGGGCTAATTCAGATTTCCCAACTCCCCGATGACCAATGAGTAGAATAATCTTATTCATAAACTCAATCCTAGAATTTTCCAAAACTCAGGAAAACTTTTGTCAACAACTTCGGGTGTTTGTATGTTTAAAGGAAGGCCGGATAACCTAAATAGACCCGCAGCCATTGCCATACGATGATCTTGAGCCGGGTTAAAATAAATTTCAGAATTGATATTCCGAAGTTTTTTTTCACCATAAATTGTCATTCCATCAAAATGGCACTGATGTTGAACACCCACGGACCTAAGTAATTGTGAAACTAGTTCAATTCGATTTGATTCTTTATGGACCAAGTGTGGAGCACCATAAAGCCGCGAAACCCCATCGGCCTGTGCGCACAAAACGGAGAGCACGGGAAAAAGATCTGGACAATTTTGTAAATTCACATCTATCGACTTTAAATTCACAGCTTTTTCTACAACTAAAGACGTTTCTTTTTGAAAAAGATTGACCCCCATGTCGGCTAAAATTTTTATGAATTCTATATCGGGTTGTAAACTTTTAAAGGGAAAATTCAATAGTTCCACTCGACCGAAAAGGGCTCCTGCAGCCGCGACCGAAAAGGCACTGCTGACATCTGATTCCACTCGATAAGCTTGAATCTTTGGTTTTTGATAGGGTTCAACAATAATTTTTTCACCCTTTTCAATATAAATAAGTCCCATATGTCGAAGCATTTCCAAAGTCATGCGTAAATATCCCTCAGAGCGACGCTCCCCTTTCCAATGAATTTTTAACGGAAAGTTTAAGTCCCAGGTATTCAACATAACCCCAGAAAGAAACTGACTTGAAACACCTCGTTCAACAACTAACTCTTCTTTAGGTGGCTTCCAGCCAGAACTCTGAATTACAAATGAATTATTTTTAATTTCAATTAATACACCTAACTGATTTGCAATCTGTATTAATTCTTGTTGAGGGCGGGATAAAAGTTTTGGATGTGCTTGAATCGTTGTTTTTTGATTTAAACGAGAGGCTCTTAGTACTAAAAACCGAAAGGTAGTACCTCCCTCGCCAGCATCCATAATATTTTTATTCGATATTTCTTTCAGAGCCTGCTTCATATAAAGCACATCTGAACAATCCGAACTTCCGAACAATTCTATTTTAGGTTCATAACTTTGAACAATCAAAGCTCTATTCATTAAGGATTTAGAGGCTGAAATTTCGCCTTTATATTGAAACATTATTACTTTCAACTCTTCGATATTCAGAACTTTGACGTTCAATTTCACTAAAGAGACTTTCAAAATCAATTGTTTTTCTAAACACTTTTCCGGGCTTTTTAATAAAAATAAAATTAACAGATTTTAAGTCCATACTTTTTTTATCTGCTAATAGTGTTTTTTTAAACTTCAACAGGTCTTTTTTATTTGTGGGCCATAGAGATTGAGGAGTTAAAAGCCTTGAGGCCAAAGGATGTTCTAAAATTTTCCATAGTTGTTTTTCGCTCAGAATTCCTTTGTAAGAGCTGTATTGTAGGGCAAAGGTAAGTCCAAAGTTAATAGCTACACCATGCGAAAGTCCATGGCAGGATTCAAAAACATGTCCTAAGGTGTGACCTAGATTTAAATTTTGTCGAAATCCCTTTTGCTCTAATGGATCCCTTGCTACGACACGATATTTAGCTTTAATCACCTCCGGCAGAATCTTCCATAAACTATCTATAGTGAAATCTTTCATTTTCATGGATTTTTTCCACAAAATCTCATCGAGAATAACCATTTTAAAAAATTCGCCAAAAGCCTCTTGAAGACGCACTTCGGGTTGAGATTTTAAAAGCTCCTCTATAAGAACAACTTCTTTCGGAAAATAAAATGTTCCAATTTGATTTTTAATTGATCCTAAATTAAGAGCATTTTTTCCCCCATGAGCAGAGTCCATTGCTGCCAACCAGGTACTTGGACATTGGATTAACGAAACTCCTCTTTTATAGATGCTCGCAACAAAACCCGTAAAGTCTCCAACAGAGCCCCCCCCAACCGCAACAATTTGAAGCTGACGTGGAGAAATGCCCTCTGTTAGAATTGCAATTTTTTCTATATGTTTTGAGAATTCTGATATTTGTTTTAAAGATTCACCTGCAATCACACCATAGGATAAAGATTGAGTGCGAATCCATTTAGAAAATGAAGTATTTCTTAATAAAATTTTATCATAAATAATAAGATTTTTTGTATCATCCAATTTAAACTGATCAAACTTTTTAATTAATTTGATATGAGTTGTTTTATTTTTGAATAATTTTGGGTTCAAAGAGCTCATACCTTTTATCTTTCTCTGAATTGTTTTCTTCTTTACTTTCACTGGCTTCATTTTTTTTATCAATCTGATATTGTTTTTTCAAAATTCGCATCGATTGATCCAGTTTGGATTGCATACTCAATTCTTGGTCAAACTCTTCAAAGTTTTTTGATTCTATTCGTTTGTACTGACCTTGATTTTTTTGTCCACGCTCGGGAAAGCTGAACTGTAAATAGGTTCTTTCTCGATCATAATCTTTTATTAATCCTTGAAGCTCCTTATGCTCTTTAATTGCCTCTCGAACCATTTCATTTTTTTTAGCTTCATCAGTTAATTTACTTTTTTCTGTCAGTAGCTTATTTAATATTTCTTGTTTAGATTTAATTTTCGCTTTTAATCCCTGAACTCTCGAAGAAACATCACTCCAGGTGTCCCCTCTCTTTTTTTCTACAATTTCTACTTTTTCGGCACCATCAGCCTCTCCATGAGCTGGAGCGGGAGGAGGATCTGATGAATAGGCTGGAATATAAAACAGAATAAGTATTGAATGTATTGCAATCCCTTTTAATATACCCATGACAAAATTCTCCATTAATTTACGAAAATTCTTAGTCCTTTAAAAAATCGCAATTAGCTTAATACTTTTTGCTCCCATCGCAAATCCAATCCACTGAATTTAAGTCTTTGAATTAAAACATGCAATTTTGGAGCATTTAAATTTTCTAGTTTTATTTTGCCAAGACTCACCTGACTTAAAATATCGTCAACAAGCCAACCCATTTTTGAATCTGAAATGGCACCTGTAAAGATATCAATTTGTTTTTTTGAATCTAAACCAGAAATAAAGAGATTATACACGATAGCTTCCGTTGGTTCAGTGGCATTGGAATAGTTAACAACATCTGAAAAATCCTCTAGAGTTTTTATACTTTCAGGTTGTTGAGTCTCAGCTACCCTATTAAAAAAATCTTCCGGAGCTGACTCTAACTCCGGCACGGGATCCATTATTGGTTCAGTGACGACAAAAGGGTCGGGAAAATTATTTATTGATTCAGGCTGAATTGATCCAGCTTCAATTACCGATTCGGGTTGTATTGATTCGGGTTGTATTGATTCGGGTTGTGATGACTCAACGCTGGCTTGAAAAACCTCGGGATTCCCACTCCAATCGACAAAAAATGCACTCTTGCAATGAGGGCAAGAGTAAAGTGTGCCAAAATTTTGTGGCTCAATTGTGATCTCTTGATGGCACTGGGGACATTGAGTCGACAATTTATTTTCGTCCCTTTCCCTTTTCCATGCGCCGACGATCGGCTCGGTTCATGGCTGTTGCTGATGACGGTCGAGGCTGTGCTGAAACTCTATTTTTTGGAGCTGAATTTGTAGAACTATGCGAATCCATTCCAAGTGGTGAAGTGGATCCTAAATTTGAATCTGAAGGTGCCGAATAATCTAGACTTTCTAAATCTGTTTGCTCTGGGCGAAAACTTTCTAAAACTTCTTGTTCTGACTGCTGTGCAACCAATTGAACCCGCATTACTTTTTCAACAGCATCTAGTTTAATTCCGTCATTTAATCTTTCAAATGCAGCAAAGGCCTCTTTTTTATACTCAATTAAAGGATCCTTTTGAGCATAACCACGTAACCCAATGCCTTCTTTTAATTTATCAATCACCTGCAAATGCATTTTCCAATGATGATCTATAGATTGTAAAACCACCATCTTTTGAACCTGTTCAAAATAAGGACCCATCGATGCCTTTTGACGATCGTAAATGGTTTTAACTTTACTATGAACTTCTTGAACAATCCCCTCGGAGGTAGAATCTTCACGGCTTTCAACTTTAAATCCAAAAGTCTGATATAGAGAATTATTTAATCCCTCTAAAGACCAATTATTTTTCTTTTCACCCTCTGGTAAATACAGATCTAAAAAGTGAGAAACCACATCTCCCAACATATCTAAAACCGTTCGCTCAATTTCTTTGCCATCTAAAAGTTTTCGGCGCATTCCATAAATCGAATTTCTTTGTAAATTCATAACGGAGTCATATTCCATTAAGTTTTTACGAATATCAAAGTTATGTCCTTCGACCTTACGTTGTGCTCCCTCAATTGCATTTGAAACCATTTTAGCTGTGATTGGTTCATTTTCATCCACTTTAAGCATAGCCATAATTTTTTGGATGCGCTCACCATTAAAAATACGCATTAAATTATCATCTAAGGATAAATAAAAACAAGATTCGCCGGGATCACCCTGACGACCCGAGCGTCCTCGCAATTGATTATCAATACGACGAGACTCGTGGCGTTCAGTACCAATGATATACAAGCCACCGGCCTCGATCACTTCGCGTTTTTCGTTTTCGCATTGGGATTTAAATCGGGATAATGTTATAGCATAATCTGGACTTTCCAATGCCTCTTCACCTAATGTTCTACGAGTCATTACCTCTGGGTTTCCACCCAAAACGATATCTGTACCTCGACCTGCCATATTTGTAGCAATTGTGATCGAGCCCTTTCGCCCCGCCTGGGCGACAATTTCAGCCTCTCGCTCATGCTGTTTCGCATTTAAAACATCGTGACGAATGCCTTCTTTTTTTAACCAATGACTTAAAGATTCTGATTTTTCAATACTTGTCGTTCCCACTAATATGGGCTGCCCTTTAGCATGTCGTTCTTTTATATCTGCTGTAATGGCTCTAAACTTAGCAGTTTCATTTTTGTAAACCACATCATCTTTATCCATTCGACTGATAGATCGATTTGTGGGTATCACATTCACATCTAAATCATAAATCTTTTTAAACTCTACGGCCTCGGTATCTGCCGTTCCCGTCATCCCCGCAAGCTTTGAATACATTCTAAAATAATTTTGAAAAGTGATACTGGCCAAAGTTTGATTTTCACTTTTTACATCAACATTTTCTTTGGCTTCAATCGCCTGATGTAAACCATCACTCCAACGTCGACCCGGCATCAAGCGACCCGTAAATTCGTCAACTATAACAATTTCACCATCTTTAATCATATAGTCCACGTCGAGTTTGTAAAGATGATGAGCCTTTAAGGCTTGATAAATATGATGAAGAAGTTCGATATTCTGAGCATCATAAATATTATCAACTTTTAATAACTCTTCAACTTTAGAATTTCCCTCTTCGGTTAATGAGGCCGTCTTGGACTTCTCTTCCATTGTAAAATGAATGTCCCTACGTAAATGAGGTATGATTCGGTTCACAATCATATATTTATCTGTATTGGACTCTGCAGGACCTGAAATGATCAGCGGAGTTCGAGCCTCATCAATCAGAATTGAATCGCACTCATCTACGATGGCAAAATTATGTTCTCTCTGAACATAGTCTTCGAGATCAAACTTCATATTGTCGCGCAGGTAATCAAATCCAAATTCATTATTTGTGCCATAAGTAATATCAGCACCATAGTTTTCTTTTCGTTCACGATCATTTAATCCATGTACAATTATTCCCGTTGTTAATCCCAACCAATTGTACAATCGCCCCATCCATTCAGCATCCCGTTTTGCTAAATAGTCGTTGACGGTCACAACATGAACACCTTTACCAGAGAGCGCATTCAGATATACCGGAAGAGTTGCCACAAGGGTTTTTCCTTCTCCCGTTCGCATCTCTGCAATTTGCCCTCGGTGCAAAACAATGCCACCAATCATCTGTACGTCGTAATGACGCATTCCCATGACTCTTAACGAGGCCTCTCGACAAACGGCAAAGCTTTCAGGCAATAGTGAGTCTAAAGTTTCACCGCGCGCAATGCGCTCTTTAAACTCAACTGTTTTCGCCTTAAGCTGATCATCTGTTAATGATTTTATTTTAGGTTCAAAAGAGGCAATTTGATCCACCAATGGTTGAATCTTTTTCATCTCTCGATCATGTTTAGTACCAAATACTTTTGTAAGAATCTTTTGTATCATAGTCTGACGCCTTCTCTGTAATTTTAACAATATCGATTACTTATTCATTCGGCAAGTGTTCAGTCTGAATCTGTCGTACTCCCTCATACAAAGCAATAGCAACACTCGTGGCCAGATTCAAACTCCTAACAGGTCCTAATTGTGGAATCGTCACCGAATGATTGCTGTTGCAGCGCAACATCTCTGGCGGAAGACCCTTGGTTTCTTTTCCAAAAACAAACCAATCTCCTGGCTGATACTGAAATTGAAAGTAATTGAGTTTTGATTTTGTCGTGAAGTAAAAGACCCTATCTGGATTATCTACTTTAGCTAACCAAGACTCGACATTTGGATATTGAAACCATTTCAAATGGGGCCAGTAGTCAAGACCGGCTCTTTTTAATTGTTTGTGATCAATTTCAAATCCCAAGGGCCCAACAAGGTGCAATTCGCTATTTGTAGCCACGCAAGTGCGTCCGATATTTCCGGTATTTTGAGGGATTTCTGGTTCAATCAATACAACTCTAAAATTAGACATATCGAGTTGGTCTATTCAAGGGCACGGCAAATGTCAAAAAATTCTTTTCTTTTCTAGAGAGTTGTGTTTATTGATGAAACGACTTTTTTAGGAGAATTTATGGCAGGAGAAGTTAAAAATTTTATGGGTTATTTATGGTATCAGGTGGAAGACGGTGTCTACACAATTGGTATCAATGAAGATGGACTAGCTGATTTTGATGAAGTCGTTTCTGTTGAGCTCCCTTCCGAAGAAGAATCTATTCAAGAAGATGTTGTTTTGGGAACCATTGAAACCAATGATGGACCACTTGACATATACTCTCCGGTGTCAGGTAAAATTTTAGAAGTGAACTCCAATGTTTTAGAAGATCCAAATGTTATCATGGAGGATCCTTATGAAGAGGGTTGGCTTGTTCGAGTTGACACTTCAGAAGATGATGAGGACCTCGAAGAGGACGAAGACGAGGATGATTTCGAAGAGGACGAGGAAGAAGAAGATGAAGATTGATTTCTTCAATTCTCTCGTTTAAAACCTAAAAAGATTCTTTTTTTAGGTTTATTCTTAAAATCAAGATGCGATTTTTAATGCTTTTATTTGAAAATTTGGGGGTTTAGCTTAGTTGGTTAAAGCAGCCGGCTCATAACCGGCGGATCGGGGGTTCGAATCCCTCAGCCCCTACCACTATTTCGATAATAATGAGTAAGCATTTGCAATCATTAATCTATTTTTAAAAAATCTCTTATTAAATCACTTTTCTTAGTCTATATTGACATATCAAATTTGATATGTCAATATAGATATATGTGGTCAGTTGAATTCGAAAGCTCAGTAGTACAAAAAGAAGTGACAGCACTCATTAAATCTAAAAAACTGACCATTGAAGATCAGGCAATTATTCATGCGTGGATTCAGCAAATCTCTGTTCATGGGCCAGAATCTATTCGTGGTGATTTTAAATGGGCTGATCATGCTTTGCACGGAGAGTGGGCTGGTTATAGATCTTCAGCGTTTTCAAATCGCGGAAGAATCATTTACCGTATCGTTGATAAAAAGGTAGTTATTAAAATTGCTCGCATTACTGATGAACATGATTACAAGAAAGGTCGTAAGAAATGAAGAAACTAACTAAAAAACCTATCGATATTTTCAAGGCATCTAAAACCACGGGTGATCTCATTAAAGCTTTTCGCGCTAATTTTAATATTAAACAAGATGACATGGCTCATGCCTGCAAGATTTCCCAGGCTAATTTTTCTGCGATAGAAAAAAATCGTCGAGAGGTTGGCCCCCGTATAGCTCTGAAGCTTGCAGCTTTTATGGGACTAAGCCCCGATGTTGTACTTTATCCGAACGGGTATGAAGCTGAACCTGAATATAAAGAAGTGCGTGAACGCTTCGCATTACTTGTTCCTGTTGCAGCAAAGAGCCGTGGTTAGAAAGTAAGGCGGTTAGATGATTCAGTTGCCAGGAATATTTCCCAAAGCTTTCATTTTGGCTGATGAAAAAGTGATTGATAATTTGACAATGTACATGGAAATTTAAACAACTGTAGTAATTTGTAGTTATCGAGAAAATAGAGCATTGAAATCATTCGGATTTTTAATACTTTCTAGTCTCCCGACCACTTCTCAAACACTATTTTTTACAAGAATATTCAAGACTAGTACTTCCTAACGGCAGATCTTCTGTAAAGGTAACCACTAAATCCTTAATAGAAGCAATAAGAAGCTCTTTTCCTGAAGAGTCCATGGCTTTTAGATCTGGCATTCCATCTTGATTAAGATCCATGGGCTCACATTGTAGGTTTGCAGTCTTAACAGAGTCCGCAACCAATTTACCAATTGCTTTTAATTGAGTCCCATAATCTAATTCACAGACACTACCAATCAAACCACCTGTTCCCTTTGAAAGGTCGGCATAAGCTTGCCCATATCCTTCATTCTCATTTCTCGCCTTCAAACCATCAGAAGAATAAGTCGCCCTATTATCTAAACAAAGCTTGTCATCAGGTTTTACAATAATTGAGTGAAAAGAAAATCTCTTAGATAAGCCCAATTGTTTTTGAATATATTCTTTCAAGGATTCACCATTGTTTTTGAGACTTGCATTTTTTGGTGTTTCATCGGCATCAGTAATAAAAATTACAGCAAATGTTGCGGAATCTCTTAACAAGGCTCTATTTGAATCATTTTCTGAATTCAAATCAAAAAATCGTTCAAGAAATCTATAGGTGGCAAAAATGCCTTGTTCATAAGGGCTTCCAACTTCATTATATTTTCGTTGAATTGTATTTTTGAATAAATCGTTAGCTAAAGTAAAATCCATTTTTGAATTTATGATCTTACCATAATTTTTGATACCATCACTATCTCTAAAATCCAGCAATCGTCCATCTTTTCCTTGCTGATTCGTTGATGATATCACATCAGTTGTTGTTATTCCCAACTGCCAATCCAAGTCTTTCAATTCTTCAATAAAACTTCCAAATCGATTTGCCATACTTTGTTGTTCAAATGTCATAGATCCTGAATCATCTTCGACAATAAGTATGTCTGTTTTATTTTGTGCATTCACTTGGATCAATTGTTTTACTAACTCATACATTGGTTGGTTTTCATTTGGCGGAGGTGTTCCCGTTGGTGGACTTGTTTCTGTAGAAGTGTTCGAGTCTACCGGTGGAATCGCCCCACCCAAAGGTGGCTGATTTGGTTCTTCACGTTTATCAGCATTATCAGAAGTTGAATCCTGAGAGGGCGAAGCCTCATCTACAGCCAAAAGCTTCTCAGATGAGCCTTGTAAGGCGACATCATATGTGGCCTGTCCACACGCATTAAATGTGACTGGAATAAAAAACATCGATAGTATTAAAACTATAAGATGACTTGTTTTCTTTCGATTAAACTTCTTATTTAATTTTTTCTCGTTTTGCATAAAATCCTCCAAAATCCATTTTGTACCTAATAGATTATATACAAATACCAGGCCAGACCCAGACCAATAGGTACGACCTAGAGTTGGAAATACTGTATAGAAAAAAAACAATTTGATGATCGAGCTCGACCTAAACCTATAAAAATATTGAATAAAGAGGATTACCTGTAAAACATATCTTCAGTTTTAAAAGTTAAACAGAATTTCTGTATTGTTTTGATACGTTCCTAACGAACACCAACTCAAATTATCAAATTAAATTCTTTTAGTTAATTTTGCCGATGGCACAACTGACAAAGGATTTGGCTTTTACCTTGAGTGCCTCTAAACCCTCAACAGAGTTGACTTCTGGGTAACCCAGATTTTTTAAAGTTGTAACTATGAGTCCCCTGCTTGCATCAGTTCCCTCAATAACAATTTTGCCTTCTTCAACAATGACTTCAAGAACTGAAACATTTGCCAATTTATTAAGTTTTTGAGTGATTGTGTTCGCGCAGCCACCACATTTAATATTTTCAACAAATAACTCATATTTCATAAGAACTCCCATCGCATTGAATACAAAATCACAAGTAACTCAATCACATATAAATCATAAAAATGTCAAATCATATCATTGAGGATTTAATCCTAAATTTTTCTTTTAACAATTCTTCAAGTTCTTTTTTCTTTTTTTCAAGTGCTTCTACAGCCTGTTGATAATTTGGAATTTTCTTTTTTCTTAACTCTTTAATTTCTTCTTCATATATAATTTTTTGTTTATTATACACGGTCTGAACTTCAGGGCTGTTTTGAAGCTCCTTTGCTAACTTTTCTTGTATGGCCTGAACATATTTTACGTTTGTATTGTCAATGGCAACAATAAACTCGGAACCTTGCATTTTCATTGGAATTTCATTTTGGCTTAAAACTCGTTTCATAACTTCTGCTGTTGCCGCCATAAGTTCATCTCCATTTTTCGTACCCCCATCGAAATAATTTACTTTACCTAAATTGCGGGCATCAATATGAATTAGACCTCGCTGAAGTCCATCACTCGTTTTTTTTCCAGTTGATTTTAAAAATTCATCTAAAACGACCTGAGCCGAAGGGCTACGCCCATCTATAAATCCTGTATTCTTGTTAACATAAAGCTCAGCTGTATAAAAATCCCTAACACCTTTATCGTTGGTAAAATAAATATTGGTACGAAAAGTTTCAGCCCCCAATTCATTTTTATATTGTGATATCGAATAGGGACCGACACGAGCAACATCTCGCACTTTAAGCTCATTTACATACCCTTTTTTTGCAATAGAAAGTGGTGGGCCTTGTTCATACGGAAAAACAAACCAATATTTAGACGGCGCTTCGGCCACATCACCTACGAGAGGTTTGTAATCAAAATCAGGATGTGAACCTTTTTCAGGAATTGAACCTCCATACTTGGTACAATCACGGGCCAAGGCGATGCAATTATTTAGTTTTGCGATTCTGACCCTTTCATCTGCGCGAGCTAATGCAAAATGAATTGGCTCTCCGACACCCACTTTAGAGGCCCCCACAGAGAGTCCTGGAATTCCATTTGAATAGTATTTTCCGGAGCTTGAATCTAAAAACTCACGGGTTAAAGCTTCTTTATCTTTACCCTCAGATATGCCCTGTTTAAATTCTTTTGCATTTAATTTTTTTTCTTCAGTTACTAGATGCTTAGTTCTGGCTTTAGCTTCTGCGACTAAGTCTTCTAAAAACTTTTTCACTTCGACTTCATCACTGGTCTGAAGTAGAATCCCAAGTTCATCTCCACCTGTTCTAAATGGAACGCCTTTACCATCGACTTTCTCTCGAATTAGCTGAGAAACGATTTTAAGATAATCATCTCCCACAACATTTCCTTTACTGACTCCCGCGACTTTATTGTAATTATTATTTATAAATCCCAGACTGTTTAAATCAATAGAAAGATAGGTCACCTTGCCTTGGCTTTCGCGAGCCAGATTTTGCATAAATTTTTGTCCTCCTGAAAAGTTAGCATCAATAAATTGGGTCATTGAATCTATTGGTAGTTCATGAGCAAGAATTTTTACATCTCCTTCAACCGTTCGTACCGCTTGTTCATAAATTGTGACTTCTTTTCCCCCTAAATTTTTATAAGTCGAGAGCTGCATAGAAGCTGGTAATTTATATTCAGTTATCGTTGATATTTTTTTACCAAATAAATGAGCTGTATCAATAGGCTGAGGGGTATTTATCATTTTTCTTTCAACCAATCCCGACTTGATCGATCCAGAATTCTCAAGTTTTTTTAATTGCGTTTTAGCAATAAACGCCGTCCCCTTTAAGCCTTTATAAATTAATCCAGCAGCTATGGCTGGATCAATTATGTAAGAGGCGCCCCAACACATCAGAAACTGAGCTGTTTCTCTGTTGACACAGCTTAAACGAAGCCCTTTTTCTTCGAGGGAGTTTTTAAGTCCGTTGAGAGAATCGCCAATATTATTAAATTTCTTTTGCTGAATTTGCCAATTTTTTAAATACTCATTACGTTCTTCATTGGCTTTTCCTTTTTCACTAAAATTGTTTCCGCTGTTTTGAGGCACAACCCTCCAGAAATCTAATGTTCCAACTTTTTCTGGTCTGATCCGTTGCCCACCATGATAGGACTCTAAAAATTTTTGTTTAAAAAAATAAATCCCATCTTCTCCCATCTCTTTTAATTCTACAAAAACTTCACCAGTCCCAACCAAATAACCCTGAAGGCAATCATCTAAAGTTATCGATTCAACATCTTGGCAAACTCCATGTGGGCTGCATTTCTTTTTTTCCAATAGCAGCTCTGGGTATTTTTTAAACATATCCTGACAAAACGGCGACTCAATTTTTTTCTGGCAAGCCTGGGTTTCTTCTTGAATTTTTTTAAACCGAGGGTCTATTTTTGAAGGAGCACAAACTTGACCCGTACCCAATTTATTTATTTGATGCAGCTTGTGCGGCAAAAATACACTACATTCATTTAATACAGTTTGAGCCTTTGCCAAAAAACTAAACCAAAAAATGGCGCAAATAATGATTATATTAAGCTTTTTCACATTCAAGTCATCGGTTTTTTTCAAATGATTTTAAGTCTGGTTTCTGCTAGCCTACCCCCTAAATTTTGACCTTTTCTTTGAAAGGAAATCTATGAGTTCATTTCACCTTCGTCACATTGGCCCTAGCTCTTCTGATCAACAACAAATGTTAAACATTCTGGGATTTTCTAATTTAGATGAAATGGTCCAGCACATTGTACCCAAAAACATCCGCTCTCAACACACTTTTGAGAAACTTTCATCTCCGCAAACTGAAACGCAATGGCTAAGTCATATCAAATCACTATTATCTAAAAACAAACCCTACCAAAGTCTTATCGGTATGGGCTTTTATGGGACCGTTACTCCTCCCGTCATTCAACGCAATATTTTAGAAAGCCCCGCCTGGTACACAGCCTATACACCCTATCAACCCGAAATCTCTCAAGGCCGTCTAGAGTCTTTGCTCAACTTTCAAACAATGATCACAGATCTTACAGGTCTTGAAATTTCAAATGCCTCAATGCTTGATGAGGGTAGCTCCGCTGCCGAAGCCATGAGTATGGCTTTTAATCTTCAGAAGAAAGGGCACGAAGCCACCTCTTTTGTTGTGGATCCAGGTTTACACCCTCATGTGATTGACGTTTTAAAAACACGCGCCGAGCCTCTGGGATTAAAAATGATTCTCACTTCTGCGATGGAATACTCTTACTCAGAAAAAGTATTTGCTGTTTTTGTTTCTTATCCAACAACAGAAGGACTAATAGAAAACTATGAAGAACTCTCCCAACGGGTTCATGCACATCATTCTCTTCTGATTGCGGATGTGGATTTATTATCTTTAACTTTATTAAAGCCTCCTGGAGAGTGGGGTGCGGATATTGTTGTCGGCAACACACAACGCTTTGGTGTTCCCATGGGCTATGGAGGACCACATGCTGCCTTTTTGGCTACAAAGGATGAGTACAAGCGCC
>DAIRER010000327.1:0-3065 GCA_036795495.1 Pseudobdellovibrionaceae bacterium
TTCCAAGATATAAAAAATAGTCTTTTGGGTTTTCATTAAATTTAAAAATTGAAGGCTATAGCTCTTTAGATGTGGCGTTGGTTTATTATCTTATGAATGTTGAGACTCGAGGCTGTTTAGATTATCATATCGAAAAAACCTTATGGCAACGTTCAGGATTGGAAAGTGATACCAATTCATCTCCGATTTTGTTTGCATATCTTGCTGCGGGTTTGTCGGAGTCAGATTTTAATCTTCAAGAAAACTATTTTAGTTTGGTCTGTCTGCAAAAAGAAAAATTTCCAGAACTGTGTAGGGTCGCTGAACAATTTCAAAAAAAAGAAATATCAACTTATGGTGTTAAAAAGTTTAAATTTTTAGTCTCGGATTATTTTCAGTTACAAGAGTTTATGAATCAAAATGATAGTGTGAAAGCAATTCAACATATTCATAAGTTTTATAACAAAGGAATTTCTTCAAACTATTTAAGTTCAAACGAATTAAAAATTATTTGGAGATTAAATAAAGAGATTCAATCAGAAATGCAAAGTTCAGAGAAAAGACAACCTGCCAGTATTGATGATTTGAGTCAGAAAGAAGTAAAAAAGAAAATTCTTTTGGAGTATGTAAAAGAAAAGGGGCTTGAGTGATCATTCCTTTTCCTAGAAATTTATTTAATTTTTTAGAGTATCCCATCACTTGGACGCTGTTAGTTTTAAATCTTCTCTTATTTTTCTTTTTATCCGAGGGATTTAATAAAAAATTGGAAACAAGTTTATATAAAGATCGTGAACTTATTGTCGCGGCCCACTTGTATAAAGAATATTTGCAAACGCGAAGTCTTTCAAAAGATTTTATTAAATTCAACTCTTTGGATGTACAATCGATAAATTTCTTTGGAAAAAAAGATCAAAGTGAAAATTTAATTGCATTAGGTCTTTTAGCACTTAGAAATAATGAGTTTATAAAGTATGCATTAACTCATTCATTTCATGGAGATCAGGTTCGTATTGAAGAATGGAAATCTCGAATTAGGTCTTATACGAAATATCGCGAAAATAGTGTTTTTAATGTTTTTGGACTAAGTTATCACGACCAATCTCCATTCCATTGGGTGACTTATCAATTTATTCATTCAGGTCTTACGCATCTCATGTTTAATATGTTGTTTTTACTTTTTATTGGTTCTGCCGTAGAGGGGCTTATTGGTGGTCTAGGTACTATATTAGTTTTTATTGTAGGTGGAGTTTTTGGTGGAATTTTTTATTTAATTTTTAACACTCATGGAGGCGTTCCCGTTGTTGGGGCAAGTGCTTCTTTAAGTGCGTTGATTTCTTTTTATTTATTGCATGAACCACGGCAAAGAATTCGGTATTTGTATGTATTTTCTCCCTCGTCTCAGCATTATGGGCTGATTTATCTGCCCAAGTTGTTAATCTTTCCACTGTTTATTCTTTCAGATATGACTTACCTTTTAGCTATGGATTTAAACTTAAGTACTTCCATTGCCCACTCCGCTCATTTGGGTGGATTTTTTGCAGGGATGGTTCTTGCTTTGATGGAAAAATTTTTGAATTTATTCCACCGGAGCAAAACCTCTTCTCATGGTGTTTTCAGTAATACAGATGGGCTCTAAAAATTGTTTTAAATAATCAGGGCCACCTGTTTTGCTACCAACTCCTGACATTTTAAATCCTCCAAAGGGATGTCGATCCACCATAGCCCCTGTGATGCCACGATTGATATAGAGATTGCCGACTTCAAATTCACTTTTAACTTGTTCTATGTTTTCGGGGCTTCTAGAAAACAGGCCTCCAGTGAGAGCATAATCTGTTCCATTAGCAATCGTGATCGCTTCGGTTAAATTTTTAGCTTTGATAATAGCTAGCACAGGACCAAAAATTTCGCTGAGTGCTAGTTCAGATTTAGGGTCTACATCTGAAAAGATGGTGGGAGGGATATAATATCCACCCTCAATAGCCTGTCCCTTAAAGAGGAGTTTATGTTTACTTTCAGAATCCATTATAGTTTTTTGAATACGTTCATAGGCCTCTTGGTCAATAACGGGGCCTAAATATGATTTTGGACTTTCTGCTGAAGCTTGAGTAATACTTTTAACCGCCTCGACAAGGCGTTGATTGAAACGATCATAGACTTCTTCGACCACAATGGCACGGCTGCAGGCAGAGCATTTCTGACCACTAAACCCAAAGGCTGAATAAAGAACACCTGATACCGCTTCGTCAAGATCGGCATCGTTGTCAATAATGATGGCGTTTTTTCCGCCCATTTCAATGATGCATTTTTTAACATGAACTTGGGAGTTTTGAACCGTATTGGCCTTTTTTAAAATATGAAGTCCAACGGCCTTGGATCCGGTAAAGGCGATGGTAGTTGTTAAGGGATGATTGACAAGGTATTCTCCAACAACTTCACCCAATCCTGGTAAAAATTGAACCACATTTTCTGGAAAGCCCACCTGTTGAATCATTTTCATCAATTCCCAAGCCACTAGACTGGATTGTTCTGCGGGTTTCAGAATCACAGTGTTGCCAGTGGCCAAGGCCGCTGCGGCCATGCCTGTAATGATAGCTAAGGGAAAGTTCCAAGGGGCAATAACGACAGCCACCCCTCTTGATTTGTAAGAATAAAAACTAGCTTCTCCCGGAACGCCTCCCACTTTTTTGGGTTTTCCAATATTTTTTATATCAGCCGCGTAGTATCTGCAAAAATCAATGGCCTCAGCAATGTCGGCATCGGCTTCGGCCCAGGGTTTTCCGACCTCTAGAACTTGGGTTGCGATAAGATCATAACGTTTTTCATTGATAAGATTTGCTAACTTTAAAAGCAGATCGGATCGTAGATCCACTGATGTTTTTTTCCATGTTGAATAAGCCTTTTGAGAGGCTTGAATGGCTTTCTCTGCAATATCAGGATTCGATAGTGAAACTTGCGATATAACTTCTTTAAATTGACTTGGGTTTTTGTGAAGAAGAACTTCCTCTGTCGTTTTTTCTTTACCCTCTGAGTAGATGGGGATTTTAAAGGGGATCATTCTTTTTTTATCTTCAATGGCTTTTTTCAGA
>DAIRER010000328.1:0-3065 GCA_036795495.1 Pseudobdellovibrionaceae bacterium
CAACTTAACTTCAACTGGAGTTATCAGCACATTGATTTTAGATCACGCATTAGGTACTAGCGTGGGAACTTTAACCCTGCAAAATATTAATTTACAAAATGTGACTTATTCCAAGGTAGGCAGTGGTTTAGTGGATATCAGCTGGGCTCCCCTAACGGTGGATACGGTAAGTGTTTCCAATTTAACAAATCCCCTGGGTAGCCGCTCTGTGGGTGGGATTGTTGGAAAAGTCTACACGACCTCATCGTTTAGCAATATAACCCTTAGTGGATACACAATGACCTCAAACTGTGTAACAACCTCACAAGGTATTGGTGGAATTGTCGGAAAAAAAATGAATAGCACCTCTGTTTCCAATTTAACTTTTTCAAATATCCAAATATCAAGTATCGATCTGGGCTGTAATATTTCAAGTAATCAAGCTGGTATTATAGGAAAAGTTTATGATGCCAATGTGATAATTACAAATAGCCAGGTTAATGGCACGATACAAGGTGGGACGTCTGGTGGTTATATTGGTTGGCTTGAGGCCTTTAGTTCTGCTAGCGGCACCTCATTTTCAATTACAAATTCCAGTTTTAGTGGATCGGTTGCCACTGGCGGTTCAATGAATGGTGGGTTTGTTGGTTTCATTTATGGAGATAATTTTGTAATTTCTAATTCCTTTGTAAAAGGGACAGTGAAAACATGGAATTCATCTGCGGGTGGACTAATTGGAGCATTTGAATGTTTTAGTACCGGTTCAACTATAACTAACAGTTATTCCCAAGCTTCGTTACTTAACACTTATTCAGGTGGGTCGCCTAGCGGAGCAATAGGTGGATTATTTGCAGCGGGTACTGGTGAGTTAACTATCCAAAATAGTTATGCCATAGGTGCAGTTACAAGCCCGGGTACCCAAAAAGGCTGTATAGCTGGTATATTAACAGCTGTATCTTTAACACTTACTAATGTGAATTTTGATAACACCCGCTGTACGGCTAATGCGGTGAACGGCGGTGGCTACGCTGGGGCAACGGGTATAGCGACTGCTAGCTTTCAAACAGCCACTCCTTTTACTAACTGGAGTTCACTGCTTTGGAACTTCCAAGCGGGTCAAGACCCTAAATTAATCTGGGAGCCCTAGCTTTCTAGAGTTGATTTGACACAGGGGTCGTCTATGCATAACGTGATGCGTCTTATGCGGTCCTGTTAAATAGGTCTAGGATTAGTCACTTGCCATAGGTAAAAGTCTCTTTTAGAACTAATCATTGTGTATTTTAGCTGTAAAATTTCAAATGCCATTCTAACACATCTCGAGAGTCAAGGTGACGATATCACCCGGCTTTATGAAATTTCGCCCGTCCCCTTAGAGTTTATGAAGGACTCTTCCTACTGGGTCACAGCTCCAGATATGGAGTCCTTTTTAGAAAGTATTGTCTCTCAAATTGTAAATAAGAACATCATCGAAAAAGCAGGACACGAAAGCCCTAAGCTTCATGCTTGGGGAGTCTTAGACAGTGTTTTGCGAATGATGCCAAGACCCCAAGAGGTTTTTTTAAAGCCTGAACAATTTTTATCCTATTTTATTTCTCCGAAACCCCCTGTTGAAAACTTCAAAAAAGATTCCAACGGTGTTTCCTTTGATTTTCCACTTCCTGCAGAACAATACCCCCTGGTGACCAGCTATTTGAAGTCCGCGTTTGAAGCCCTTCCCCTTTATGTCAACGAGAACTTTGCTCGTTGCAATTGGAAAAACATCAAGTTGGAAATCAGCTGGGATCAAGAACAAAAGTCCATTTTTGAAAATAAAGAAGTGGGTCATCAAATCAGCCCCGAACTTTTCCAACAACTCATGGAAGATCTTCAAAAAACTCAACTGGAACGCGAAGACCTTTTAAAACAAATTTCGGACCTTGAAATCAAAGTCAAAGACCTAGGAAAGCAAAGTTCCAACACACAAAATACAAATTTAAGTGCCCTCCAGCTGAATGAGTTTGCTGAAAAAAATAATTCAGAAACTGAAATGCCAACTCAAAATCCATTTCATTCCCTTGGCCAAAACATGGCTCGCATGCACGACTACATGGTCAGAGCGCAACAGTTAGTGACCGTCCTAGCCAGCCCAAATAAAACAAACTCTACAGCCAAGGACGCCATGAAAAAAGTGGACTGGGATTTTGTTAAAACTCAATACCCACAAATTATACGTGAGTGTTTTGAAACTATGAGAAAACTACAAAACAAGTCAGAAATAAAAACTGAAAATTCATCCGAAAGGAATTTCTATGTCAGAGATCATTCAAGTCCGAGCTCGTGAAATTTTAGATAGCCGAGGAAATCCAACCGTTGAGGTTGAAGTCGTCACCTCAAATGGCTCACTTGGGCGAGCGGCCGTCCCCTCAGGAGCATCGACCGGAGCTCATGAAGCTCATGAGTTGCGTGATGGTGATAAAGCCCGTTACCAAGGTAAGGGTGTTCTTCGCGCCGTCAATTTTGTTAACGAAACTATCGCTGGTGAAGTCATTGGCTTGGATGTGACAGAGCAATCCATGATAGACCAAGTTTTAAAAACTATAGATGGAACCGAGATGAAGTCTCGCCTGGGAGCCAATTCCATTCTGGGAGTTTCTTTAGCTTGTGCGAAAGCGGCAGCCCAGGATTCAAGACTTCCACTTTACAGATATGTGGGTGGATCCAATGCCGTGCGCCTGCCGGTGCCATTGATGAATGTTCTAAATGGTGGCGCCCATGCTGACAATGGTTTAGATGTTCAAGAATTTATGATTGTGCCAACTGTAAATAATCGCTTTTCTGATTCACTCAGAGCCGGATCGGAAATTTTTCACACACTGAAAAAGATTTTAAAATCAAAAAATCTTTCCACTGGAGTTGGTGATGAGGGTGGTTTTGCTCCACGATTAGAATCCAATCGACAGGCCTTAGATTTATTAGTCGATGCCATTGAACAGGCGGGATATGAGCCCGGCCAAAATGTATTTTTAGCTCTTGATGTTGCGGCAACTGAGCTATATGAAAATGGAAAATACAAATGGGAATCTAAATGGATTGAACCTAAAGAACTT
>DAIRER010000329.1:0-3043 GCA_036795495.1 Pseudobdellovibrionaceae bacterium
GAAGTTTGATTTGTCGACGCTTTAAAATATGATTCATGATAGAAACAGAAATTCCGCTAAAAACAAACAATAAAACGGGCGCAAACCCAGCATCTCCATCGATTTGAAAAGAGTAAAGTGGTGGGAAAAAATAATAAATTGCAAAAAGTGTACACGAAAGAGTTCCAGCAATCCCTGCGCTTAAACCTCCTAATAAGGAGGTGATTATAACAACAGGAAAAAAAACTATAAAACGATTGGGGGCAAGCCATTCCCAAAAATTCCACTGAAGGACGGCTCCCAGAGTAGCTACGGCAAAGCCCATTAAGGATTTAAAGATGGTATTTCTAATTTTAACACTCAGTTTGATTAGGCCCCCCCGGACTTGAAACGAATCTTTGGAAGCTATCAATATCAGCGGCTTTTACCCTGTCTACAGTTTTTTTAAAAAAAATCCAAGATTGACTTATTGAGCTAATTAATACAAGACCATCTGCTTGTGAAAAATTCAAATGGACATTTTAAGATTTTAGCACAGCAAGGACAAGCCCGTCGAGGTCAGCTTCAAACGGCCCATGGGGTGATTGAAACACCTGTATTTATGGCCGTCGGAACTAAGGCGACAGTTAAGGCAATGACACCTGAAGAATTAAAGGATGTAGGGACTCAGATCGTTTTAGGGAACACCTATCATTTGCATCTGCGACCCGGTGAAAAGTTAATTAAAAATCTAGGTGGTTTACATAAGTTCATGAACTGGTCGGGACCTATTTTAACCGACTCGGGCGGATTTCAAGTTTTTTCACTTTCTCAGCTAAGAAAAATGACGGAAGAGGGTGTTGAGTTTCGTTCTCATTTAGATGGAGCCAAGCATTTTATATCTCCAGAAAAAAGTATGGAAATTCAAATGGATTTGGGCTCGGACATTATAATGGCCTTTGACGAGTGCCTCTCTTATCCCGCCACGGAAGATCAAATTCAAAAGTCCATGGATTTAACCTACCGATGGTTGTTGCGTTCTAAGGCCGCCATGACACGTCCAGAAAGTTTACTTTTTGGAATTATTCAGGGCGGACTCAGTTTGTCCCATCGTCGAAAAAGCCTAGAGCAAATAACGAGTGTTGATTTGCCAGGTTATGCCCTGGGTGGGTTTAGTGTGGGTGAGCCAATTCACCTTATGCATAACTTTTACCTCACATTGTGCCTGAAATGCCCTTTCAAAAGCCGCGATATCTTATGGGTGTGGGGACCCCTTTGGATTTAATTTTGGCAGTGGACGCTGGCATTGATATGTTTGACTGCGTTATGCCAACACGGGTGGCGCGCAACGGAACTTTGTACACATGGAGCGGCAAAGTCAGCATTAAACGCAATGAGTACCGTGAGGATCCTTCGCCCCTGGATCCAGAGTGCTCTTGTTATACATGTACAAATTATTCAAAAGCCTACCTACGTCATTTATTTTTAAGTGGGGAGATTTTAGGCTCTAGATTAAACAGCATTCACAATCTACATTTTTATATGGATTTAATGTCTCGAGCGAGAAAAAATATAGAAGCCGGGACCTGGGATGAATTTAAATCCTTTTGTCTTCAGCGGTTCCTCTCGACGCCCCAAGTTGTGAAAAAGAGTCTTGAATAGTTGATTCTTATCTTTAAAAATGCTCAATTGGGACACTCAAAAATTCAATTTCTATTTTGGAGGATTTTATGCCGGCACAAGCGCCCAGTACTTTAGAAACTTTTATCCCGTTTATATTTGTATTTGTTTTGTTTTATTTTCTTGCGATTCGTCCGCAGTCCAAAAGACAAAAAGAACATCAGAAATTTTTAAGTGAAATCAAACGTGGCGATGAAGTGATCACGAGCAGTGGTATTTTAGGTACTGTTGAGGGTTTAAACGACCAGGTCGTCACTTTAGAGATCTCTCCAGGAGTCCGCATTAAGGTTTTAAAAAGCAATATGGCGGCTGGAAAATCAAGTCTTCAACAGACAGCCTTGCAGGAGAAAAAATAATGGAAAATTCAAAACTACGCTCTTTTGCAATATTGTTGGGGCTTTTTACGACGATGGTTTGGATTGTTCCAAACTTTATCAATACAGATAAAACGTGGTGGTTTACCAAACAAAAATTAAATTATGGATTGGATATTCAAGGTGGACTGCATTTGGTGATGGGTGTTGATATTGACGGTGTTGTTACGGAGCACACTCAACGCTTGGTCAGTTCTTTAAACCAAGATCTAAAAAAAGAAAATTTAGATGTGACTGTCGTTGGGACCAATTTAACTTCGGGTGAATTGACGGTGACGTCTCAAAAACCTGAGCAAATGGAAAAAATTGAAAAATATTTTTCTGATTTTTATGGAACGCGTCTTCAGCAAATGGAAAAAAAAGATCAGACTCTGACCTATCGATTTTTTGAGGCTCATTTAATGGATTACAAAAATAAGGTGATCGAACAATCCATTGAAACCCTCAGAAATCGAATTGATCAATTTGGAGTGGCTGAGCCTGTTATTGCGAAGCAAGGAAATAACCGAATTTTGATTCAGTTGCCAGGTATTAAAAATGCTGAAGCGGCTAAACAATTGATCAATACAACTGCAAAGTTGAACTTTATGATTGTGAGTGAAGCAAAATCTCATGACGAATTAATGAGCTGGATCTCCGAGGTAGAAAAAGCAGGAAATTACAATCTTTCTACAATGAAATACTCAGATTACATTCAAAAAATCAATGAAGACCTTAAAGGAAAACTTCCTGAAAAGACCATGATCTTATTAGAAAAAAGTCCCAATGTAGCTAAAATGGAATTGGGATATATTCCTTATCTAGTTGAAACAGAAACGGGTTTGTCTGGGGATACTTTGGATGATGCGAGTCTTGGGTTCGATAACTATGGAAACCCCATTGTTTCGATTCGATTTAACGCTGCGGGAGCTATGCAGTTTGCAGATATAAGCGGAAATAATGTAGGTCGACGGATGGCTATTATTTTAGACCGCGTGGTTAAATCAGCTCCAAACCTAAAAGAACGTATAGGTGGTGGCCAGGCGCAAATT
>DAIRER010000330.1:0-3042 GCA_036795495.1 Pseudobdellovibrionaceae bacterium
AGTATTTAAGTTTGAACTTTGAGGTGAACAAAAGGTGAATTTAGATAAATTGGTGAAATTTATTTTTTCAAATTTCGGACCTCTTATAGGGTTTTATTTTATTAATCAGTTTTGGGGATTTAAAGCTGCCACCGTTATTTCATGTGGAATTGTGGTTATGGAATATGCGTACCTAAAATTTAGGAGAGAGCCGATTTCCTCTTTTTTTTATTTTTCAAGTGCAATAATTATTATTTTTGGAGTAGCGGATTTGAGTTTTAAGGAACCCTTCTTTTTTAAATTCGAAGCTTTTTTAACAAATTTATTCTTTGCTGTGTTTTTTGGGATGTCGATTTTTAAACAAAAGTCTATAATACAGGAATTTGCGGAATCTCAGAAAAGAACATCACTTGAACAAAGCCAAGACAAACAATTCTTCTTTAAATTATTAACTAGTTTCTGGACGGTATATTTTATTTTAAAGGGTGGGTTTTATCTTTGGATAAACTTCAGTACTTCTTTAAACGAGACCCTTCTGATTAGAATGGTTGTCGGGAAAATGAGTTTTTGGGTGATGATGATATTAACCGTAGGTCTTTCAAAACAAATATGGAAATGGGTTGAAAGATTTGAGATGTTCCCAAGTCAGCGTTTGAATCAGCTACAGCCACCTCCACCGCCACAAACACAGCTTGATTTCTTCGACGAACAGAGCCTATGAATATTCAAATCTTAAAAGGCTCTGAAGCTAGAGAAATTGTGAACCCGTTTTATGAGTTTGTCGGTAGTCCCCATCACCAAGCTCGCGATGAAGATGTTTTTTTTATTTTGAGAGATACTCAAAATACCATAGGTTTGGTGCGCTTTTGTATTGAGGAGGGGATTTCTTTACTTCGTAGTATGAATATCCATCCAGAATATCGTGGCAAGAAGTTGGGTTTACAACTTCTGAAAGCATTTGAAGAGTATATAAACATTCAAAATCAAACAAAGGTTTTTTGTATTCCCTACGCTCATCTTGAAAAATTTTATTCACAAATTGGTTTTCAAAAAACATCAATCGATATTGCGCCTCAATATTTAATTAATAGACTCCGTTTATACCAGAGCAAGTATCCTGAAAAGGAATTTATTATCATGTGTCGCTTCCAAAAACAGATGTAAACACATTGATCGGAAGTGAAATGATGAATAATGGATTTTCGTTAAAAAATAGTACAATATATCAAAACTTACGATTCTTAATAACATAAAACTCATTGCGAGGACGAAATGGATTTGATGAGTGAAATAACAAAATACATTGAAGATCATCTTACAGAAGATCTGAACGTAGAAATCGTAGCTAAAAAACCAATACACCTGTCCCTGAAGGAAAAGAGCCCGCTTTGTCGTGCCTTTGTCGTTTTGGTCCAGGAAATTATCCCTACCCCTGCAATGTCTGTCCTTAGTTGAAAAAGGTGCGGACCGACTTTTTGTAGCAACCCTGTATTAGTAAAGAGCTGGAAATAAAAATGGCATTGTTAACTGGCCTCCAAGATATCTTCATAAACATCAAAGACTCGTGCTTTATGGTGATGAGTGTTTTTGGCGATTTGATAGGGAGTGCTACCAGGATGTTTGGTGAGATAACTAACCGTGTCTGCGTTGACAACAGATCCAAATAAAGCGCGGTTTTTAAGTTCGATACAGTTTTTATAGATGGCTACAATGGGGCGTAAAAATTTATTTTCCTCAAATTGAAACTGGGGTGTGAGAATTCTGTATTTTAAAAAATAGGAAGCGGGTTTTCTAGGAGTTGGTCCATTAAACAGAGGTTCTAATTTTTTCCTTTTGCGACAAAAGGGTGTAATGATCCTCCACTGTTGAGTCTGAATTTTATTTTCTATCAAAAAGGAGATAAAACCTCCCAATATGGTTGAGTCAAAAAAATATCCAGTCTGAATTAGTCTTCTGATTTTTGATGGACTTAAAAGATGACCAAATTTAAGAATCCAACAAAGAACGCCTTCAGTAAGGCGAGACGTTTTAAGGTTATATGTTGCGGCAAGAAAAAACTCTTCGATATCGATATAATTTAATTGAGGATTAACTACAGATTTATGATTTATTGTTTGAGAATGAATTGAAATTCCAAAGTATTTCATCAGGTTGTTGAAATCTTCAGAGGATATTTTATTTTGAGATTTTTTTGAGATCATTCAAGCCCTAGTAGCTGAATTGCGTAAGCATCACAAATTGTAATTTCAATAAGAAGCTCTCTACGTTCTAATTCCTTATCAAGGAGATCTAAGGCCGTTGATAATAGGTCATCCATAATATGAATCCTTTGGATAAATGGTATTATTATTATACCATAAAATTTATAATAAATTCAACATATTAATGTTGTACTTATTTTTTGGGATTTATACAATGTTCCATCATCGAGTGAGTAGCGCCGCTACTCCTCATCATACGTAGGAATTTTGTTCCCAGGATAAATGCTTTGATTGAGCTCTTTGTATAGATTCTGAAGATTCAAAAATATAATCTTCGATCCGCTCCAGGTGTTTATTATAATTGCTAGAAAATAAAAATTTCGCCACCAGAAATTATTTCTTCTTTGTTAAACGTTTTAAACGAGAGCGATCACCAATCTTATATTCCATTGTATTTCCAGAAACAACTTCTGACATTCCCAGTAATCGACGTTGTAAAGATAAAATTTCCTGCTGCATTTCCTGGTAGGCATTTTCTTGGATCAGAATGAATGAATCTCCAGCCCGGCGTTGAATCCTAATTGGCTCCTTGGCAGCCAGATCTAGAAAATCTTTTAACTCCGCTCTTAACTGTTTAGGATTGGTACTTTGCATACTTCAATGGGAGACGTCTCAAATCTAAAAAATCAAACTCTCAATCATAAATGAGTCCACATGATTTTATTTTTATGTGGACTTATATTCTAAGCCTTAAAACCCTCATCAAATTTCTTAAGCATTGCGAGAATTCGTTTCCACACAGTTTCGAAATCAAGTTCTTGGGCGATGCGCACACTTCGCCATGAGGCTTCGATCTGTCTTA
>DAIRER010000331.1:0-3031 GCA_036795495.1 Pseudobdellovibrionaceae bacterium
CAATACGGCATCAAACCCGGGCAAACTCTCAACTAGAACATTGCCATCTCTATCTAAAAATAAGCCTCTGGGAGCCACCGTACGGATTTGCTTTAAATGATTCTTTTCTGAGAACTCCCTGAGCTCTGAACCTGATAAAACTTGTAGGTACCATAGACGAAGTATAAAAATAGAAAATGTAAAAAAGATGAAGGCATATATATATCGATAGCGACCAAGATATTCTTTAGCTTCTTCAGGGGAGCTGATATAAGTGCTCATAGATTCACCGGTCCAGATTCACCATCAGGATAATAGGTAAATAATCGATCAAATCGAATCAAAAAATAATAAATAGGAAAGGCGAGGGCTGGAGTGAGTAATATCTGGATGAGTCGATAAACCAAGTCTAAAGGGGCACTTTGTGTTTCAAATAAATAAGAAAAAATAAGCCAAGAGAGATGAAAATTAATAGTGGCGATCGTACTTAAAACAGAAAAATAGAAAAATCCCTCCATAAAAAGTCTGGTTTTAATAAATAATGAAATCCCATAAACGGTTATCATCGTAAAAAGAATCAGCTTGAGGGGGGCTAAAGTATAAAATGAAAGGATCCATCCTAAAAAATAAGTAAAAAATATACCGACTCCCACAGGACGAAAAAGGGCGATGAAAACCACAAAATTTAACCAAAGAGGAGGGGCTTGAAGTGAAGTAAAAAATGTGGACCAAAGAATTTTCTCAATGGTTAAAAAAAATATAAAGATAAACATGAGTAAAAATAAGTTTTTAAATGGTTTATAAAATTTTCTCATATTACTCGTTGACGGGTGTTGGTGGCTCAAAGTTTTCGTTTTTTATATCTGTTATTATGAAAACCTCTTCCACTTTGTTTTCATTCACTACGGGTCTCAATGTGATTTCCATTGTGACTTCGTACTCTTTGCGTTCAACACTTTGGACAACTCCAATTGGCAGTCCTTTAGGGAAAATACGATCTAGATCACCTGTGACAACAATATCACCAACTTGAACATCTTCATTTTTTTCTAAATATTTCAACTGGCATTGTTTTTTCTGACTGTCCCCTTCAACCAGTCCCTTGGCTCGAGTTCTTTGAATCAGTCCATCGACAACGGCATATCTATCCGTTAGTAGCATGACTTGTGAAATATAAGGCTCAGGTTTAAAAACATATCCTAAAGCGCCATCTTTTGTAATTACGGCCATGCCTGCTTTAAGTCCATCCTGAGTTCCCTTATTGAGAGTCAAGGTTTTATGATCTGGAATCATATCTTTTCCAATAATTTGGGCGGCAACAAGATCCATTTTTGTGGATTTTTTAAAATTTAAGAGGTCACGAAGACGAGAGTTTTCTAGATTTAAATCTTCCATCAGTTGCATTTGGGCCATCAGTGATTCATTTTGAGCTTTGAGCTTTTGAATATCAGATTTAATATTTAATAGATTAAGGTATTTCGAAGTGGTGTCTTTGACCCCATTAGAGAAGTTAAAAAAAGAACTTTCAATGGAGCTGATAACGAAGGCAAAGGGTTTTGCGAGCCATTGATTTTCATGGGGGCGATGCTCCATGTTAATAGAAAGCAAGGGGAGAAGGATGGCCAAGAGAATAAAAAAGACTTTTTTGAAATCAAAATTAAAAAACATAGAGTTCACGCTATCAAAAAATCAGGGACTTTGAGAAGGTTTATCCTTGTTTCATCGCGCTGCGCTCTAATGGGGAATTTTCATTGGCAGTTTCAAGAATATTTGGATAACTTAGGAATTCTTAGAAAACAGTTGAGAAAAGAGGGAAGTATCATGAGTCATAAATCCAGCCAAAGCGAAACGGATAAGCTCAATTCAGTGAGCGACAATATGGTCGAGCGTTTAAGAAGAAAAATTTCTGCTAAAAGCATCATCGGAACCATTTTGCTGATTATGATTGCTAGCGTTTTTGTATTTTTTGGTCTGCCCACTCAAAAGTACGGTGGAAATATGGGCTCAGTTGCAGAAATCAATGGAAAGTTTATTACGCTATCTGATTTTCAACAAGAAGAGAACCGAATCATGGAGCAGTACTCTCAGTATTTTAAAGGTCAAGATATGGGACCAATGAGAAAAATGTTAAAAGGCCAGGCTCTTTCGAATTTAGTTAATAATGAGTTGGTAGCTCAAGGTGCAAGTTCTGAAAAACTTTTAGTATCCCCGGTTGAGATTAGAGATGTGCTTGTGACTGAAATCCCAATTTTTCAAGAAAACGGGCGTTTTAAAAGAGATCGTTACCAACAGTATTTAGATGGAACTCGATCCACAGCTGGAGAATTTGAAAATAAAATTGAAAAAAGTCTACAGCAAATGAGATTAAGAAGAATTTTTGAGTCTGCATTGTTACCTTCTCAAGTCGAAGTTGAAAAGGAACAGCTTTTGAGCTCGAGTTCATTCAAGTTGGCCTTTGTAAAGATAGAAAAAAAAGCTTCTGAGCCTAAAGTTTCTAAAGCTACGGAGCCTGCAACGGACTCAGTAGCTCCAGAGGAAGATACAGCAACCAAAAAATACCAAGAAGAAATAAAAAATGTAAATGCCTTACTTGCTGAAAAAAACAGTCAAAAAGTAGACTCCTATTTAAAGGAGACTCAACTTAAGTTTAAAGAGGCTGAGGGCAATCTACAGCAGATGTTTTTTGGCGAATTGCCAGCTAAAGTAGCCGAAGAAGCTCTGATGGAGCTTAAAAAGGCAGGGGAGGTTACCTCAAAACTGATTTCAGATGGAAGTGATCAGTATATAGTTAAATTGATCAGTTTTAATTTAAGTAAAGCTCCAGTTGGGGATCTTGAAAAAGAAAAAGACAGTTTGAACCGACGTATGGCCTCAACTGTTTTTGAAAATTGGGTTACCGAGTTTAAGAAAAAATCTTTGATCGAAGAAAATAAACAGATTCTAGAAATGAATTAGAATTTTCATGAATTAAAATTTTCTAAGACCCTGGGGGGGGCGATGAGGTTTGGAACAAAGGGAATTTTATTTTCTATTTTTGTACAGTTCATTTCCG
>DAIRER010000332.1:0-3028 GCA_036795495.1 Pseudobdellovibrionaceae bacterium
AATTCAAAAAAACCTTGAATACATCCATCTTCTCCAAAGGCTCCATGTAGAACAGGAAAGGCCGCATCGAGTACAGATTTTTTAAAGCTTTTTAAATTTAAAATATAAACTTTAGATTTCTCACGAATTAAAGTGATTGGTTCAAAAGAGGGGAGTACATGCTCTTGATCAATGACTTTAATTTTGCTGAAATCATCATCACTTTGAATCTGGTACCAATGTCCCTCTTTACTGATCCCAATAAGAGTTTTTTCAAAAAGTTCGTTATCCATGGCTTTGGAGACATTCATTGCTGAAACAATAGAGACTTCATGTTCTGTGGAGGGGCCTCCGAAAATAAGCGCAATATTTTTTTTGGTGGTTGTCATGCAGGAAAACTCCTATTTAAAATCTTGAACGCGATCACATAAAGTTACAAGGACACGTTGAGTACTATTAGGTACTTGAACCATTCCGCGAAAGCAAGACTCCATAACGCGAGCTAAAAAAGGAACATCTGGACTGAGGCGAATTTGAAAATGGATACTTTCAGTTTGGTTCGATGAGGTTTCTTTATTTCTTATTGTAACTTTTCGATCAAAACTAATGGTTTTAACACGAATTTTACAATCTGGAAGACCTCCACAATTGGGGGCGTCCTTAACTTTATCTGGTGGGGGAACAAGCTCTTCGCTCTCAATAAGATTATGACAACTTGCCGTATAACTTTGACCAGAAATGCAGGCATTTAAAAAACTAGAAAATACTTCAATACTCAGAGCTTGTAAATTACTTGCTGACATTATCGAAAGTGGTAATTTTGAAGTAGATTGGATTTGGGGATTCGATTTGGGAACAGAAACTGTTCTTAAAAGTGACGAAAGTTTCGATTGCCCTTGAGTAATTTCATTGGTCTGTTGGAGAATGTCATAAATGTAAGAGCCTTTATCTTCGCTTTCTTTTTTGTCGATGATCGTAAAACCAACTTGAAAAACAACAGTTTCTCCGGAAATATCGAGTATTTTTTGAGTTCGATCAATAGCTACAAAATTATTTTTTTCTAAAGTGTTGGGATCAATATCTCCCCATGCGGAGAGCAGGGCGCTAGTTATTTTTTCAGTAGAAACCTCTGGACCTAGATCCTGAGTGATCTCAGGGGCCTTAAGGCAAGAGCCGAGTAGGCTCAATGGGGCCAATAAAAATAAACGAAACAGGAATACAAAGACTCTTTTTTTCATATTGAATCCCATCCCCATAACCAAAGCTTTAAGGGTAAAACTTTTTGTAGTTTGGATATCGTTTCTGGTTGAAATAAATCGAGTTTAGAATAATCAATGGGACCAAAGAGCAACTGTGTGACATCTTGTTCTTTTTCTAAAGTAAAAAGTTCTTGGCCAATACCAAAAGCGTATCCGCCATTCATGCGCTCTAAAACAAAATCAGAAACACCTTCATTTCGAAAAGCTTTTTTTATTTTTTGGCTCAATTGATCAAATTGTGTAATTTTAATCATACCCAAATAGCCCCGTGTGATGGTCGTTGGCAGTTGACTGAGTTTAGTAATTAAATTCTGTGCATGTTCAGGGACAATCATAACAAATTGATCAAAGGTTTTTACTTTTTGAATATAACTGATCAACGCCAGAAGCTCTTGAGTGCCACCACTCCATTCATGGATATAACCAGTAAGATCAATACCTTTTCCCTCAATGGCGTAGGCCGCCAGTGTGCCATCCGTTTTCCATGCTGTGTAAACGTGAGTATTTGGAATCTTTAAATACTTTTGAAAGTCCTCGATGGTGCGGCATGTATTCACAGCGTGTTGAGAATAAAGTCGATACAGTGCTTCAGGAGAAATTTTATTTTCTTGGCTGAATTTTAAATCTAATGAGGGATATGTGAAGGAATCTTCAATTTCAAAGCTGATTTCAGACCCTGCAAGTTCAAAACCATGCTTTCTATAAAAATCATATAGATTTGTCCAAAGGACTGCCACATCGCAATGCTGATTCTCTGCATTACGAAGGCATTCTTGTATAATTTGTGAGCTATAGCCTTGGCCACGAAACTCTTCATCGGTTACTACAGAGCCAATCGTGGCTACTTTAAAAATAACTTGAGGAGTCTTAACGATCACAGGTTTTAAAACCGCATGAGATAAAACACGATGTTCTTCGTTTGTAATGATTCTCATATTATGTATATTTTGATGGTTTAAGGCCGTAGGATATTCGCTAGCGATAGACCATTTTTGATCATTGCGTAGGGATTGGTTTAAAAAAGTAACCACTCCTTCCAGTTCGCTAATTTCTGGCGTTCTTGGACTTAACATCATTCCCTCCTTGGAATAAATAACTTCTATATTATTATATCTTTACTTTCTAAGACTTCATCTATAAAAAAATGTGGACTAGTTGCTCGTCCAGGATTTATAGTCTTAAATCAACGAGTTTGGGAGAGAATGTATGGCAGACCTTAGTACAAAGTGGAAAGACAGTGTGCCCGGAAAAATATTTGTAGATCAGTCCTGTATTGCCTGTGATGCCTGTGTGCTTTCAGCTCCGCAAAATTTTACAATGAATGAATCGGATGGACATGCCTATGTTAAAAAACAGCCGTCAACTCCAGAAGAAGAGGCCGCTTGTAAAGAAGCCCTTGAAGGTTGCCCTGTTGAAGCCATTGGTAACAACGGAGATCAGTCAGCTTAAAACTCAGTATCCAGAGGCTCACTGTGCTCTCAAATATGAAACTCCATATCAACTTTTAGTGGCTACGATTCTTTCAGCTCAATGCACGGATGAGCGAGTGAATAAAGTGACCGAAAATTTATTTAGAAAATATCCTGAAGCTCGAGATTTAGCCGTTGTGCCCTTAAAAGAAGTTGAAGAGCTGATAAAATCCACAGGATTTTATCGAAATAAAGCAAAAAACATTAAAGAAACCAGTGAAATTCTGGTTAAAAATTATAAAGGACAAGTTCCCTCGACCATGGACGAGTTAATTCAACTTAAGGGTGTGGGTCGAAAAACAGCCAATGTTGTATTAGGAA
>DAIRER010000333.1:0-3026 GCA_036795495.1 Pseudobdellovibrionaceae bacterium
GGAGCACCCCCTACAAGAAAGAGCTCTTAGGTTGGGACTACGAATCGTGCCAAAAACGATGGCACCCTTTGTTCCCATGAGAATTTTATGAAGATTCTTTTTAAACAGGTGAGGTCTTGATTGAAGTTAAAAAACGTTACGTAATTAAATTTTAGGATGAGAATTCTAAAATTTCCAGGTGTAGTATTGTTCATATTTCAATTTATTAATAAAATAATTATGAAACAAGGGCCAGTTTTTTGAGCAAGGAGCCAGTGCATTCTCAGGATTATCGTTTAATGTTGAATTTAGATAATTTGAGATAACTAGTGGGCCTTCGTGTGCCGCAACTTTAGTAAGTCCTTTGTAGGTATTTTGTCCGTGCAATCGATAATTATAAAGAGGCAAATCAATATAAAGGGGCTCGGTATAGAAAAGGGACCTTAGTATAAAATCCCAATCATGACAATGTCGTAGGGAACTAAATGGGCCCACTTTATTAAATAAAGATTTTTTGAAAAAAAAGTTTCCTGTGGAAATACTAATGTTAGATTCCAACAACGCATAACCAATGGAAGGAAAATTTGAAATTTCAGACTGCTTTTTTCTTAAAATATTCGCAAATTCATATT
Source organism: Pseudobdellovibrionaceae bacterium (assembly GCA_036795495.1). Lineage (GTDB taxonomy): Bacteria > Bdellovibrionota > Bdellovibrionia > Bdellovibrionales > Bdellovibrionaceae > DAIRER01. Next base: position 612 of record DAIRER010000333.1, read on the forward strand.
GTTCTTTTAAAATGTTTCCATTTTCATCCATGTAGTTAACTTGTGAAAATGCAAAGCTACCATTTTTAACTTTTAAAGCTTCAATCATGACCTCAATTCTTTTGGGGTCAAATGAGTCATCAGAGTTCAGAATGGCTACATAATTACCATTGCATCCTTGAAGGCCATGATTGATGGCGGCATGGGCGCCTTGGTTTTGCTGTTCAATGATTTGAAAGTTTAAAGAAGATTCACTTTTAAGTTTTTTAGCAATATTGATTGTTTGATCACTTGATCCATCGTCGACTAATATAATTTCAATAGGTCCACGATAGGTTTGATTAAATATGGATTGCAGAGCTGTTTTAATAAATTTTTCATGATTAAAAGAGGGAATAACAATAGATACTAAGTCCATAACTTACGACTCAAATAATTTCTAATACCCGTGGGTAGAATTTTTTTTAAAAAAGTCTTTATTTTACTTTTCTGGCGAAGAAGGTTTTTAAAAAAGGTCAAAAAGCTGATTGAAGAATTAATATTTTTATTGTTGGATTGTCGCAAGTCATTGGCGAAGGCCCATAGGGACCTCTGTTGGCGTTCAATGATTTGAAGAATTGTTTTCCCATCTTCACTTTTAAAAATATCAGCATCCTGCATTTCTAGAATAGTCCTCGCATCACAATTTGTGTTTAAAATGGAGTTCAAAGTTGTTTCAAGGTATTGATGACCATGCTGTACATCGGGCTCCAAATGACAACCCTCGCCCCATTCATTCCATGCATTTATGAAAATAAACTTATCATGTGTGTGAATATTTTCATAGGTTTGACGAATAATCTCAGATAGCCAATAGCCATAAAGTTTAGGATTTGATCCAATAAATAAATGTGGTGTATTTTGTCTGCGTGCAGTGTTATCCCAGGCTGGGATGATGCCCCGATAAAAAGGATAGTTTGGTATTTGTTTATTAAGTGCGAAGTGTACAGTTTTTTTATAATCCAATACGCCGTCGACTTTGAAATCTTTATTTAAAATCTTTAGCTCTTGGGTGTAAAGAGTGTATTGATTAATGAATTGATGAGGAGGGAATTCAACAGCAGCATCGAACCCATAAATTAAGGGATTAATATTTTTAAACTGGACCGCACATAAATAAAGATCTTTAAGCCCTTGTTTCTGAGCTTCTTCTCTCCAAAGTTTGACGACATTTCGACAATCTGGGATGAGGTCGACTCTGTAGACAAGAAGCATAGGTTTTCCCATAACTTGAATATATCGAGGATCTTTCAGTGTAGGAATTAAGTCTTGTATAAAATTTTTAAAAGAGTCGTTGTCATAATTTTGTTCCATAAGAATGGATTTTTCATTTCCATCCCATGTTCGAGTCCAGTTTTCATTGGCCCAGCAGACACAAAAAGGAAAATCAGGAGCACCTGTTCGTAAAACTTCATTCAAGGGTGTTTCTAATAATCGTTTTCCATTAAACCAGTAATAGTAATAGCAAAATCCGAAAATTCCATTCTGTTTTGCAAGCTCGGCTTGTCGCTCGCGAACCTCCTGGGATCGGAGATCATAATACCCTAGCCCTGTAGGAGGTGAAAGGGGCACATGCGGCTGATTATGTTCCTCAAAGTTAGGCTTTGCTTTTTTAACATTTGTCCACTCCGTAAACCCCTCACCCCACCACATATCATTTTCCTTGATTTGATGGTATTGGGGTAAGTAAAATGCTATGGGCTTTATATCATAACTGGTCATTTTGGATTATTTCTTTTACTTAATTCAAATTGGATTTGTTTGACTAAATTATCACCCTCATCGAGTGTAATTTTTTTTTCAAAAACGTCACTATAAAGGGCAAAAGATAAAACATTTTTTCGAATAGAAAAATGCCAATCTGTATTCAAAATGTGATTAAGTATACAAAAAAGGAAACCTTTATTGTTGCAAAAACGTAATACAGAGCCTTCGCCATAGAAAAGCTGAACTTTATTTAAAACAAACTTATCCAACCTAGTAAAGTTAGTTAAGTCTGAAATTATAAAAAATGTGACGGATGGTAAGTCTTGTGGCTTTACTAAATTTTTATATGTTAGCCATAAATACATAAAATAAATACTTATTCTAGTGATGGGAATAATTTCAATTGAATCTAGTTCGGCCTGAATAGATTTTTTGATGAAATGACTGAGCTCATAAAGCGGAAAGTGTAAGTTATCACCATACCTAGGTGTAGCTAAAAAAAAACTTTTCAGTTCAAAAAAAGAATCAATACGCACCAGTTTTGTTAATGGATTATTCGTTGTAATTTCTTTTTTAAATTTACTACTTTTATGAACACAGATCAATCCGGATTCATGGGCGTTTTTTAAAAAACTATTTGAATTATTTTTAAAGTTGTCTGGGTTAAAGGCGGGGGTTGCAATATAAAAA
>DAIRER010000334.1:0-3016 GCA_036795495.1 Pseudobdellovibrionaceae bacterium
GACGCGAGACCGAAGTTTTTATTAGAAAAGTTTTAAAAGATTTAGAAAAAAATATTCCTATCATTATGGTGAATGAATCCGGAGCCAGTGTGTACTCAGCTTCGGATGTAGCTCGCCAAGAGTTTCCTGATTTGGATCTTACAGTTCGCGGAGCCATATCAATTGCTCGCCGCTTGCAAGATCCTTTGGCTGAACTTGTTAAAATTGACCCTAAATCTATTGGGGTTGGTCAGTATCAACATGATGTCAGCCCCTCACAACTTAAAAAATCTTTGGATGCCGTTGTGGAATCCTGCGTAAACAATGTGGGAGTGGATTTAAATACAGCTTCGGCTTCTTTACTTTCCTATGTGTCTGGTATTGGCCCCTCTTTAGCTCAAAACATTATTGAACACAGAAAAACAAAGGGTCTTTTTCAAGAACGATCTGAGTTATTAAAAATTCCTAAATTTAGCACCAAAGTTTTCGAGCAAAGTGCTGGATTTTTAAGAATTCGTAATGGCAAACAAGTCCTAGACTCTACAGGAATTCACCCGGAACGCTACACTGCTGTGAGAGATATGGCCCAAGATGCAGGGACAAGTCTTACTGAAGTTATCGGTGAGGGTTCCAAAAAGTTATTACAGAACCGAACCAAGTGGGCCGCACTTATTGGTGAGTATACCTTTGATGATATCGTGAAAGAGCTTGAAAAGCCCGGTCGAGATCCTCGAGATCCCTTTAAAACTTTTCAGTTTCGTGAGGATATTTTTGAAGTTAAGGACCTTAAAGAGGGTATGATTTGCCCAGGTATTGTAACAAATGTGACAAACTTTGGAGCTTTTGTAGATATTGGTGTTCATCAGGATGGTTTAGTTCACATCTCTGAACTTTCTCAGACCTTTGTGGATGACCCACGAAAAGTTGTCAATCCTGGCGATCAAGTAAAAATTAAAATCCTTAAAGTGGATACTGAAAAAAATCAAATTTCTTTATCTATGCGTATGGAAGAACGCCCGCAATTTAAGGCCAGATCTGAAGAACCACAACAGCGACCACAGGCTCAACAACCAAGAAAAGACTTTAATAATAATAACAAGCGACCTCAACAGAACTCACAAGGTTCCAGACCACACTCTCCGCCACAACATCAACATCAGGGGCGTGGACCAGGACCGTCAACACCATTTAATAACCCCTTTGCGAATTTGGGCACACTCATAAAGAAATAGAACGAATTTGCAGAATTAAATTAAGGATGGATTGGTATAATTCTATGATTATAAGTATTAATCATAGAATGGATATCTGATCTATTATTTTTAATTTCATCCAATAAGGCACCATCTGCAGAGTAAATTTGAGCCAACCACTGCCTTTTTTTTATCCGATGTTCTCTTAAAATAGCAAAGGCCGCACCTGATTTACTCCAAATAACTTCTGCTGGATTTGAGTAAAAATAATCTGAAATACCATTAGGTTTTAAAACAATAAAATGCCCTCGATTCATATTAAATAAATCTAAAAAATAAACTTTAAATAAGCCATGCTCAAAATCAAAGGTAAGAAGTTTTGTTCCATCTGGGCTCCATGAAACATAAGTTGAAACAGACTCAGCATAGAGATTAGGAATCTTTTGAAAATCATAAACCAGTTGAGAGTCGTTTAAACGATAAACTCTCTGCGCTTTATCAGTAAAAACAACTAAATACTCTTCACTAGGACTTAGCGATAACTTTATGACTGTTTCAGAAAAAGGAATTCGGATCGAACGAATTAAAGTCGTATCGAAAAAATAATCGATAGTTCCATTTGTAACATTCAGCTGAACACGGGTGGAACCGTGAGAATCAATGTATTTTGTTTTATAAGATGCTCTAATCAAAGGAGTACATTTTTTTTCTGAATCTGAATCCGAATAAGAATTCAGTGATCCAAATATAAAAAATATTATTATTAAATATTTTACATAAAAAAAAGAAAAATTTAATGTCATTTTGTATAATCCTTAATTCAAATTTATTCTTATTTCACGTTATGTAATTCTGATTCAGAAATTTCTAAAATTCCTAAAATATGATTAAAGGATTTCAATGAATCTATAAAATAATAATTTGTAACCAAAACTCCATGAGTTTGATGATCTAAAAAATAATCCAATTCATTTTTTACTTTTCGAAAAGCCTCAATGACTTCTGGATAATTCGCAGACTCTTTGTACCAATAGGGTTTCATAGCTTTAAAGTATTCATAAGTGGCGTGTTCAATGCGTTTATTAAGTACCATGGGGTTTTCAGGATTATTAACCATCAAAGACGATTTTGGATTCAGTTTTTCTGATTGTGCTTCCTGGATCGATTTAAAAAGCAAACTTAAAATTGACTTAATTTCACTAGGATTACGAGAGTTTTTATCTTTATGAAAGGTCGTATATACAATTATTTTTAGTAAATCTGAATACATTGTCAGATATTCAAATGAAGGAAGAACTTGTGATTGCTCCTGAAAATTAGGTTGATAGATTTGTAAATCCTCGTAGAAATGTACAGTAACCCAAGACATCAATGAAAGAGTTTCTTGATTTGCTGAACTCAACCAAAACTCCCGAGGGTTTTTTGTAATTGAATCCAACAGAGGTAAAAATTCTGCAGCCCTTCTCCAACCATCCACTTTTTGAGTTGCTTTTCGCCAAGCTGTGTACTCAAGAACAGGGTCATTTGCTGCAATGAGGGAGCTACATTTTGGGTTCTCTGACTTTTTACTTGCGTGCAAAGTGAATGAAAAGAACGTAAACACTAATAAAATAATTTTTTTTAAATGCATTGATTCGTCTCCAAACATGAAAAGTGAAGTCCTTCTTATAGGGGCTTAATATAGAGAAAACAAGAGAGTATGAATTCATTATAGGGTTGACAATATACCTAAAAACTGGAATAGACCTGCCATCCTAAGGGGGGTTACAGTCTATGTCTAAAAATACTTTTTTTACATTCTTTGTGTTGTTTTCGCTTCTAATGACCACGCCTCTGAGTTTTGC
>DAIRER010000335.1:0-2999 GCA_036795495.1 Pseudobdellovibrionaceae bacterium
CACAGGCCATTGCTCACACATTAACTGTGCCCCATTATCGAGAACTTAAAGGGTTGTATCATTTGGTTCCCCATGGGGACACCCATTGGGATCAATTTGCTGAAAAAACATTTCAGTTCGCTCATCAACAGGGAAATCTTGAAACCCAACCACGAGTAATACCAATTTTAACCTCTGAATATACAACTGCAGCGCGTCGACCTTTAAATTCAAGGATGTCCAATCAAAAATTCACCCAGGCATTTGACTTACCGCTTCAAAACTGGGAGCGATATTTGGAGCTCTGTATAAGTTCCCTTTAATGTCACTTGCTCCTGTTGAAACTAACTCTTAGACTTTACTGAAAGAAAAGGAGTTCCTATGATTCAACACTTAAATCTAAAATTCGGTTCTGTTTTTTTTATGTCCTTAGCCCTTGTATTTACCTTTGTGGCCTGCTCTTCAAATCCTCATAAAGCAGAAGAAATTGAAACTAAAATGGAAAAATCTCAAGAGGTGAGTGCTGGTGATACCTTGGGTATAAAAGATGGCAATATGGTTGTTCAGCGAAAATCCGATATGGGTGAAGAACTTCGCCGATTGCAAGTTGAAGTTTACGAAACAGAAGATCATACCTACGGAAACCGTAAATTTGGGTCTAAAGGGATCTATGGTGTTTTAAAAGACTGCCGCATGCAGCTTTCAAGTAAAGCAAATGGTGGTGAAGGTAAACTGATGTGGACCGAGCCTATGGATCGAGTGACTGATAAAGAAGTAGAGTTTAAAATTGGTGTTGATGAAAATGAGCGCTTGGTGGCCGTGACAGAAGAATTTTTAAAAGATCGTATTGAACGTTTTAAAAAGTACAAATCCATTCTTCAAAAACGTGAAGACGAACTGCAAGAAAAGTTAGATATCTGTAAAGCTGAGATGCGCAGCCGTAAAGAAAGCAAAACAACAAATTCAGAGGAAAAAGCCTCAACAGAAGTAAAGTAAATTTACTCTAAGTTCAATTCAACCCAAGTGGCTCCATCGCCGCCCTTATCTGAGGGCGCGGATTGCCATTTTTTAACTAAAATGGATCTAGATAAGTAGTTTCGCACTGCTTTTTTTAGAGTTTCAGTTCCGTAGCCATGAACAATTCGAAGGCGTGATTCGCGACCGAGAATGGCACGATCGATCGCGCCATCCAGCTCATCAAGGGCGTCCTGTGTTGATTTACCCCTTAAATCTAAACTGCGTTCTTCTGAGTTTTGTAGGTCAATAGAAATTGTTGAACCTGATTTTCGAATTAATTTAGCTGTGGGGTTTTGGGGCGACTCGGGTGGTTTAAGTAAAGTCCAAGGAATTTGTAATCGTATAGAGTTGGAAAGGATCAAGACCTCACCCTTAGAGTTGGGCTCACTTTGAATAAGTCCATCCTGATTTAATGTGGGAATAAATATTTTAGAGCCTGGAGGGTAAGCCTTAGTGAACTCTTGTAAGGTGGATGGAATTTGTGATTTAGAGTTGTTGAGTGAATTCGATCCAGAAGCACTTTGTTTGATGATTTCAGGCATTTGGGTTTTTATCTGATAAAGGGATTCATGCCGTTTAAATGTTTGCTCAACTTTGGCTTGAGCAATCGCTTCGTCTACTTTCTTTTCAGCCTTGAGCGCTGTTTTTCTTAAGACTTCATTTTTTTGTGATTCAAGTTCTTTAAAAAGTTTTTCATATTTTATTTTTTTTGATTCTGCTTTATGAATTTCTGAATTTAAGTGAGATTGTAATTCTAAAATTTCATGTTTCATATTTTCAATTTGCTCTAAAGCATTTAATCGAGCTCTTGATTCTGGAGATAACACTTCTTTAGCACGAAGGATGATTTTTTCACTCACTCCACAGCGAAGAGCTGTTAGGATAGCCAAAGAATCTCCCGCAACACCGGGTATAAAATGATACGTAGGAAGACCCGTTTTTGTATTGTATTCCATGCTTCCACTTAAAACCTGGGGATGATTTATCCAGTTGGATTTTAAAGGTCCAAGATGAGAGGTGATGACACTGAAAACTTGGTTTTCAGAAAATTGTTCAATAAAACTTCTGGCCAACGCTGAGCCCTCTTCGGGATCTGTTGAACCACAAATTTCATCCACAAGAATCAGTTGATCGGATCCTTTTGCTCTGGAGGCTTCATTTAAAAATTTTAAATGAGCCGCAAAGGTGCTGAGCTCGGCATCGACATTTTGAGCATCTCCAATGGCGACAAAAATATCCTTAAAAAAAGGAATCGATGATCCCTCAGACACACTGACAAGAAGGCCACATCGGGACATATGAGCGACAAGTCCTAGGGACTTTAAAAGAATCGTTTTTCCGCCGGCATTAGGTCCACTGAGAAGAAGAATTGATTTTTTTGAATCGAGGTGAACCGTATTGGGAATAATATTTTTTCCTGATAATTGAAGCAGAGGATGTCGTAAATCGTTGAGTTCAATTCTATGATCTGAAAACTCAATGGGTTGACCTTGGATTTGTTGTGCAAATTGAGCCTTCGCAAAAATAACATCACATTCGAATAGACTTTTATAGGTTGTTTCAAAGTCTATAAGTAAACTTTCTAAATAGCGGCTCAAATCTGTTAATAAACGTTCAATTTCTTCTTCAATCAAGATTTCAATTTGTCGAATACGGTTATTGATAGGAATGATTTTTTCTGGCTCCATGTAGACGGTTTGTTTTGTTTGAGAACTTCCATGGACGACACCAGGAAGAAAGCTTTTCATGCCTGATTTTATTGGAACAACCCATCGTCCTTCGCGAGTTGTAATATAGCGATCTTGTAAATAATCTTCCATTTCATAATCTTTAACAAAACGATCTAAGGTTTTATGGAGTTCCTGTTCAAGAGTTTCTTTTTCTTGAAAAAGTCGATAAAGGGTTTCGCTGGCATCGGCCCGAATGTCCCCATGAGGAGTCATAATTTGATCTATGGCAGAAAGAGGCTCTTCGGCGTTCATAAGTGAAGTTTTAATTTTTTC
>DAIRER010000336.1:0-2986 GCA_036795495.1 Pseudobdellovibrionaceae bacterium
ATCCCCCATGGTGGTGGAGGTCCTGGTGTCGGACCCATCGGAGTAAAAAAACATTTAAAAGCTTTTTTACCTGGGCACAGTTTAGCGCCCGTCAATTCCAATACCTTAGCTATGGGTTCAACCACCTCTGGCCCCTGGGGAAGTGCCAGTATTTTACCCATCTCTTTGGGATATATTAATATGTTGGGTTTAGCGGGGCTTCGGCTGTCCACTCAAATCAGTATGTTGAATGCGAACTACATTTCAAAACGACTTAAGGATTATTTCCCCACACTTTACACGGGTCGCGAGGGCCTTGTGGCCCATGAGTGCATTATTGATTTGAACCCTTTAAAAAAATTAACAGGTGTGGATGTCACAGATGTCGCAAAACGTCTGATGGATTTTGGATTTCATGCACCTACAATGTCGTGGCCTGTGATTGGAACTCTGATGATCGAACCGACAGAAAGTGAATCCAAAGAGGAGCTGGATCGATTTATCGAGGCGATGATTCAAATTCATAAGGAAGCGATGTCTCTAACAAATGGCGGTTCAAATTCTGAAAATAATCCTTTGAAAAATGCTCCGCACACCTCCTTTATGCTTTTAAAAACAGAGTGGGATCATCCCTACACCCGAGAGCAGGCGGCCTTTCCCCTGCCTTGGGTAAAAAAATCAAAATTTTGGCCCCCGGTGGGTCGTGTGGACAATGCCTATGGAGATCGAAATCTCGTCTGCGCGTGTCCTCCGTTAACTGATTATGAATAAAAAAAAATTACTTCTTATTCGTCTGGATAAAATTGGAGATTTGATCTGCACGCTCGGTGTAGATCAAACTCCTGAAATTCAAAACTTTGATAGAATTTGGGTTATCGGTAATGGGCTTGGTTTTATTGCAGATCATTTAAAACCCACAGCCCCAAAATATTTTGAACTGAACAAAATTCAATCTTGGAGTTCCTTTAAAAAACTAATTCAATTGATTCAAAAAGAAAAACCAGATGTGGCTGTGAGCTTTCAAGCTCCCTGGTGGGTGAATTTTGCACTTTTTTTATCGCGTGTGCCTCAACGCTCGGGGGTGCTCAGTCAGTGGCATAGTTTTTTATTCCTTAATAAAGGGCTTCGACAAAAACGATCTCAGTCCACTCAACATGAGTCTCAATACAATCAAGAACTCTTATGTTACGCTTTAGATCTTCCCTTTCAGAAATCCCACATTGTGGAACTGGAGTTAAAAAATTCAAGCCAAGAAAATACAACTTTTTTGGAGCAAAAAAAATTAAGATCCAAAAATTATATCGTTGTTCATCCTGGAATGGCGGGATCGGCTTTAAATTGGCCTGTTCATAAATATGTCGAATTTATTTTAAGTGTAGGACAACACACTCATGTTGTTCTTACAGGAACTTCGATGGATGATCCTTGGATTCAACCCATCCTTGAACAACTGCAAAAGTCATCTTTATTTTCCCAACTTCAATTGACGAATTTACAATCACAATTGAGCCCTACGGAATTGCTTTTGATTTTAAAAAATGCAATTTCTGTTGTTGGCCCAAGCACTGGGGTGATTCATTTGGCCGCCGCTCTTGGAACTCCCGTCAAAGCGATTTACAGCCCCATCCGAGTACATCATCCAAAAAGATGGGGCCCACAGGGTTATGGTCCAATTGATATTTATCTACCGAAAAATCCATGCCCAGAAGCTTTTAACTGTGCTGGGCCGAAGTGTTCTGACTATGCTTGCATGGAAGGTGTTAATATTCTTAACGAACCTTGATCATAATTTTCATTAACAAAATCCCAATTGATGTGATTCCAGAATGTTTCTAAATACTTTTGTCGGGCATTTCTATAATCAACGTAATAAGCATGCTCCCATACATCCGCCACTAAAAGCGGAACCAGACCACTTTTTCCTGTAAAGGGCACTTGAGCATTCGATGTGGAAACCAAACTCATTTGACCTTCTTTATTCGCACAAAGCCAAATCCATCCAGATCCAAAAGTTTTCATACCACCATCTACAAATTTTGTTTTTAAATCTTCAATAGTGACAAAATCTCTCTGAATCGCTGCCATTAATTTATCACTCGGTTTTCCAGTTTTTCCAACAGGAGCCATTCCGAACCAAAAAAAAGTATGATTCCAGATTTGAGCAGCATTATTAAAAACTCCGGCGGTGGAGGTTTCTACTATTTGCTCTAAGGATTTATCCTTAAGCAGTGGATCCGCCTCAATAAATTTATTTAAATTATCAACATAAGCCTTGTGATGTTTATCATAATGAAAAGTCATTTGCTCTTCATTAAGAAAGGGGGACAAACCTGTTTTTGAATACGGTAAATTTGGTAATTTAAACATAAAACCTCCTGGATCAAATGAGTATGACCTTAACTTATTATAAAAATCAATATGAAATCAATTGTTGAACAAATTTAGGCAAAGCAAATGAGGCTCTATGCAAATCGGCCGTGTAATAATGAAGATTCTCTTTTTCACAAAACTCTTGAATTTTTGAAAAGTTAATCTCTTTGTAAGGATGTTGAGAACCCTTAACAGCCATTTGCAAACTCCACATTCCCGAAGGATAAGTCGTTGCATGAAATAAAAGCGTATGTACTTTTTCTTTACCAAATATTGTTTTCAAAGACTGATTGAGTTCCACAAAAGTTTCCTGATGAAACATTGGAGACTCACCCTGAGTGATTAAAGCTCCCTGAGGCTTCAGGGCTTTAAAACAGTTTGCATAAAATTCATTTGAAAACAAACCTTCTGCAGGCCCCACGGGATCAGAACCATCCACAATAATGATATCAAATTCAGATTCCTTACAATTTTTAACAAATTCAATGCCATCAGCAATTTTTAAATCCACCTTGGGATGAGTGAGCCCTCTGGAGATTTTTGGCAAAAACTTTTTCGAGGCCTCAACCACGGCCTCGTCAATTTCGATCATCTTAATAGATTTTATTCCATCATATTTTAAAAGCTCTCGAACGGT
>DAIRER010000337.1:0-2980 GCA_036795495.1 Pseudobdellovibrionaceae bacterium
ACATTTATTTCCATTTACACATATTGAATTAACCGAAAAATTTAATTCAAACGAAGACTCCTTGATCGAGGCCTTAATGTGGGGAACCTTACCTAAAATTATCGAGCTAGAAAACCCTGAAGAAAAAGCAGAATTTCTTTCGTCCTATGTTCAAACCTACGTTAAATCTGAAATCCAAGAGGAACAATGGGTTCGCAAAATTGAACCTTTCAGAAGATTTTTACCGTTGGTTGCACAGATGAATGGACAACCGCTCAATTATTTAAGCTTAAGTAAAGATATTGGAGTTGATGCTAATACAATTAAATCCTATTATGAAATTCTAGAAGATACTTTAATGGGTTTTCACTTGCCGGGCTACAATCGCTCCCTAAGAAAACAACAACGTCTATCTCCAAAATTTTATCTATTTGACTTAGGAGTTAAACGCCAACTCGAAAGAAAGTTGAAACAACCGTTAACTCAAGGGACGACAGAATTTGGAGATGCCTTTGAACATTTTATTATTTTAGAAATCTATCGACTGAATTTATATTATAAAAAAGAATTTGAGCTCAGTTATTTGCGAACGAAAGACGGTGTAGAAATTGATTTAATCATCGATAGACCGGGGCAAGCTCTTGTCTTATTGGAAATTAAGTCAAAAAACAAAGTGGATGAACGCGACATTCGCCACTTAGAGTCGATAGGAGCTTCCATTAAAAATGTAGAGCTCATTTTAATCTCCAATGATCCCCATCAGCAAAAAATAAAGAATACCAACGCCTATCCCTGGAAAGAAGGACTCTCTCGACTTTTTGCAAACTCTTAAAACAAAAAGTAGACAAAAAGGGAGTAAACACTCTAAATTGACTTCCATGCGAAAAAATGAAAGACCCCAAAATCAATTAAGGCCCGTTCTGATTACTCCAAACACAAACCCTTACGCCGAAGGCTCTTGCAAAGTCGAGTTTGGAAATACCCAAGTCCTCTGTACGGCGACCTATGACCCTAAAGTTCCCCAATGGTTGCAAGGTGGAGGAGAAGGCTGGATTACCGCTGAATATGGGATGCTCCCTCGATCCACTCTACAAAGAATGAAGCGCGATAAAACTTTAAGCAGTGGGCGAACACAGGAAATTTCGAGATTGATTGGTCGCTCCTTAAGAGCTGTCGTGGATGTAAAAGCCATGGGAGAAAAACAACTCCTGATAGATTGCGATGTGATTATCGCCGATGGGGGCACTCGAACCGCTGCCATCACAGGCTCATTTGTTGCAATGGCTTTGGCCTTTAAAAAACTATTGGCTCTGAATGAGATCAAAACAATGCCTCTAACCCATTATATTTCTGCAGTCAGTGTCGGTATACAAAAGCAAAATATTTTACTTGATCTTGATTATGACGAGGATGTTGCCATCAGTACAGATATGAACTTTGTTATGACCAACTCCGGAAAATTTGTTGAGATTCAGGGAACGGCAGAAGACCAGCCATTCAGTAAAGAAGAGCTGCTCCTTATGATGGACTCGGCCCAAAAAGGCTGTAAAGAATTATTTCTTCATCAAGAAAAAATTGTAGGTCCTTTTTTCACGCTCAACTAAAGGAAAAATAATTATGGAGTTTTGGGTCGCGACAAACAATAAAGGCAAAATTAATGAGATTCGCTCTCTATTTGCTGAAGTTCCAGAGGCTGAAATTCACACTCAATCTGAAATCTCTGGATTCACACCACGCCCCGAAGATGGAAAAACTTTTATTGAAAATGCTCGTATTAAAGCAAAAACGTTGGCCTCTGTAAAATCCAACACCTGGGTTTTAGGTGAAGACTCTGGTCTTGAAGTCGAAGGCCTTGGCGGTTTGCCCGGAATCCACACGGCTCGCTACGCTGGACCCAATGCTTCGGATAGCGAAAATATATCAAAACTATTAAAAATGATCGGGCTTCGTTCGGCTCAAAATCGAAAAGCCCGATTTGTCTGTGCTCTTGTTGTAAAAACACCACAAGGTGAAGAGTGGACTTTTGAAGGCGAACTTCAGGGAACAATTACTCATAAACCCCAAGGGCAAATGGGATTTGGCTACGATCCTATTTTTTTACCCTTAGACGAAACAAAAACGATGGCTGAACTTGGTCCTTCTTTTAAGAATCAAAATTCACACCGCGCACATGCAATTAAAGCTTTTCTTCAGAGATTAAAAAGTTTATAAGACCTTACTTATCAAATCATGTCTTATCAAATGTCTTTTTGAAGGGGCGTTTATGGTTCCAGAACTAAAAATTTTTTCCGGTAATTCAAATGCAGTCCTCGCAAAAAAAGTGGCAGAACTTGCGGGTGTGGAGTTAGGTCACTGCTCAACATCGAATTTCTCAGATGGAGAAATTCAAGTTGAAATCCACGAAAGCGTTCGTGGGCATAATGTTTTTCTAATGCAAAGCACCTGCCCCCCGGTGAATCAAAACTACATGGAACTTTTTATTATGCTGGATGCCCTCAAAAGAGCTTCTGCAAATCACATTACCGCGGTCATTCCCTATTACGGTTATGCTCGGCAAGATCGGAAAGTGGCACCTCGCGCGCCGATTTCAGCAAAATGTGTGGCAGATCTTTTAACGACGGCCGGCGCCCAACGTGTCGTGACCGTAGATTTACATGCGGCACAGATTCAGGGATTTTTTAATGTCCCTGTCGATCATCTTTTTGGAATTCCCACATTAGCTCGCACATGGAGAGAGGTTCAAGGCTGGGGCTCTGATTTTGTCGCAGTGAGTCCAGATGCTGGAGGTGTCGAGAGAACGCGCGCTTTTGCTAAACGCATTGACAGTTCTATGGCCATTATTGACAAACGTCGCTCGGGGCCGAATGAGGCCAAGGCCATGCATCTCATTGGAGATGTGAAAGGAAAAACAGCAGTTATTGTGGATGACATGATTGATACAGCGGGAACTCTTACACAAGCAGTTGACAGTTTATTAAAAAATGGTGCAAAAAGGGTGTTC
>DAIRER010000010.1:0-14859 GCA_036795495.1 Pseudobdellovibrionaceae bacterium
TTCGTATCAACGTTGGCTTCTTCCGCAAGCCCTTAACTCCCTACATCCCAATAAGGGCTTCTGCAATTTGAATTCCGTTGGTGGCAGCGCCCTTACGTAGGTTGTCCGCTACAATCCAAAAAATCCATGTCTGTGGATCACAAATGTCTTGATGAACTCTTCCAACATAGACTTCATTTTTTCCAGCAATCTCTATCGGTGTTGGATAATCCTTATTTTGGGATGTAAAAATCACCCCTGGAGATTCGCTCAATACACGATGAACCTCTGTTCGACTGAGAACACGGTCAAAACGAACCCAAACCACTTCGCTATGACCCACAAGAACAGGAACTCGAATTGTCATAGCGGAAACTTTTAAATGAGGTAAATTTAAAATTTTCCGGGTTTCATGAATCATTTTATTTTCTTCAGATGTATTTCCACTTTCATCAAAAGATCCAATTTGTGGAATCAAATTAAATCGAATCGATCGAGAAAAAACATTTTGTTTTTTAAAATCTTTATTCGACTCCATTTCAGTATCTTCTTCTCCGTCTAAGAATTGACGGGTTTGATCCACCAGTTCTTCAAGCGCCTTTAAGCCAGCCCCGCTCACAGATTGATAGGTTGAAACTTTAATATCTTCAATTTGACATATCGAACGAAAAGCTTGAAGGGCCACAACCATTTGTATGGTCGAGCAATTGGGATTGGCAATAATTGTAGGATTTGTTAGATCCTTTAGAAGCTCTCCATTGCACTCTGGGACCACCAAAGAAAGCTCGGGATTCATACGGAAAGCCGCCGAGTTATCAATTACGTAGGCCCCCTCTTTCACCGCCTGAGGAGCAAACTTTAAACTGATATCATCCCCAGCTGAAAAAAACACAATGTCTAAACCTTTAAAACAACCCTCGCTTAAAGACTGTACATTATAGTTTTCCTCTAAAAAGGAAATGGTTTTTCCCTCAGAGTTTTCACTCGAAAAGAGTCTTAATTCATTGGGCTTCCAATTTTTTTCAGATAAAACTTCTAAAAACGCTTTACCGACCATCCCCGTCGCCCCAACTAAACCTAAATTAATTTGTACTTTGTTTTTTTGAATCACTTTTTGTTTCTGCATTGCGATTTATTCCTATTTATTTTTACTGATTCGATATCGTTTTTTAATAAGTTTTTAAATGATCTCGCCTAACCATAGTTGATTTAAAAAATGAGTGTAATTTAAAAAATGAATTTCCTCATTTACACCTTCTGTAGCAAATCTTCCAACAAGAAAAAATTTTTTAAAAATTTTTTCTTGTTTTAATGCGATTAGACCATCAAAATACTCATCCTTTATATGTTTAGAGAACTTGATTTCAATAGCAACCTCGTCACCAATTAGCAAATCCACTTCGTAAGGTTTAGATTGCCAATACGATAATTTCTCTCGTTTTCGAAAATACGACAAATAAGCCCGCACTTCCTGAATAATAAATTGCTCAAAGGACCAACCCATTTCAACATGCCCTTCTTTCATAGGTAATCTTTCAGCTAAAAAATTAGCAACACCCGTATCAAAGAAGTAAAATTTCGATTTAGTTGTCGCTTTTCTTTTTATTGTTTTCTGATAAGGTAATAACTCATAACCTAATAAAGTATCTTTAAGAACTTCAATATGACCCTCGATCGTACGTGCAGGAACTCCTGAATCACTGGAAAGCTTCGCATAATTGATCTCCTGACCATTTGATAAAGCCATCGTTTCTAAGAATCGAACAAAACGTTCATAATTTCGAACGGCGGCCTCTTTCTTTATTTCCTCACTTAAGTAAATACGCACATAGGCTTGCAAATCCTCAATTGGATCATCGGATTGATAAACAATTGGCAAACCTCCATAGTTTAAATATTTTATTAAATCAAAATCCTTAATTTCAGTATAGACCAAAGGAAAAAGTTGTAACTCGCGAGCTCGACCACCCAACATATTGGCACCATCACGTTTTAACTTTCGTGCAGAACTTCCGGTGAGTAGAAATTGAATTTTTTTAGATTCAATTAAACGATGGACTTCATCCAATAGGCTTGGCAATTTTTGTATTTCATCAATAACAACTAATTGATTTTTTTTTACTTGTTCACTAATTAATTTAGGTCTTCGAATTAAAACCTCATAAACATCGGCATCTAAAAGATCAAAAATAAGAGCCTCAGGAAACTGTAATTTAATCAAAGATGACTTTCCCGTTGCTCTCGGACCAAAAAGAAAATAATTATTTTTTTTAAGTAATGATTTTAGATTAAGCATTCGCTTATACATAGATTGTTTATCCTATCTTTAGATCTGGAATATAGAACTATTTATAAAATTCGGCAACGACTTGCCGAATTTTAACTCAATTCGGCAACGACTTGCCGAATTTTAAATGCCCCTTTTAAGGTCCTAAATCAAATTTTCAGATTCTTTACCTCCGGTTTCTTAACTTTCGGTATTTTCATCCTCTAAGACTAAATCGGTTTCATGGTAAGACGCTGGGGCATAGGCATTGGGACGTAATTTCTTTTTTCCAAGCTGGAGAAATCCAAAGACGGCTCCCAAAATGGCATATCCAATAAAAAGAAAAAACAACATCACTTCAGGGTAAAGCACAACGGTTAAGATGACACCCACCCCTAGCAATAAATACCTAAACGGCAAACGTTGCTTAAGGTCTAAATCTTTAAAACTTCTGTACCTAAAATTGCTGACCATGACAACAGCTAAGAGAAAAGTCATAAATAAAATCCAATAACTTCTTTCTGGTGAAATTTCTAAATCAGCAAAAGCAATAACAGCAGAGGCTACAATTCCCGCCGCCATAGGAATGGGCAGGCCCTGAAAATAGTTTTTCTCTACGATATGAGCTTGAACATTAAATCGCGCCAACCTTAGGGCCCCAGTTGTTATAAATAGAAAGGCCGCGACCCACCCCAAACGACCAAAGGGACTGAGTGACCACTTAAAAAGTAAAAGAGCCGGTGCCACTCCAAAGCTCACTAAATCACATAAGGAATCATATTCTGCACCAAATTTACTGGTGGATCGAGTCAATCGAGCTAAACGACCGTCCAGCTGATCAAAAACAGAAGCCGCCACTATTGAATAAGCCGCATACAAAAAACTGCCTTGAATCGCCTGTGTGATTGCGAAAAAACCACAAAGTAAATTTCCCGTCGTCATTAAATTAGGTAAGATATAAATATACATAGAAACACGATGAACCTGATCATCTGTAACCTGAAAAGATTTTTGTCCCCCGTCAGAAGATTCATTCATATTTTGATTCCCATTGTTTACATTTGTTGATTTCATAATAATCCAAAAAAGAAAAATACAATAAATAGACCGAGAGAACTTAAAATAGGTAAACTCAAATTGTCGTCGATTTTTGAAATCGGAATCAGTTCCGCTAAAGCTCCGATCATTCCTGAAATAAGACTCACAACAAACAACCTGTTGCTCATAATTTCACGAACATAAAAATAACTCAAGGTGATCAACAAACATACGACAAATGCCGCAATAAAACCTTGAATTGATTTATGACCAAATATTTTATCTTTTCCATAGCGAATTCCTATAAAACTAGCAATAGGATCACCAAATGCTAAAAATAAAAGTGTTAAAGAAACTACAACCTTAGGAAAAGCCAAAACAATTATAAAAACACCCGTCAGTAAAAAGGTTGTACCCGCATAACCCTTTACCTCGCTGGCTCTCATCAATGGCTTAAAAATAGCCATCACCAAGTCATTCATTAATGGACTTCTTAACCTTAACGCATCAATAGCAACAGCTATAAATGCCAATACTCCAAAAAAATAAGGAGTCATAGTTTCTGGAATAAGGCGATAAAGAATAAATAATAAAAAAACGGCCCCCATGTGCCAAATTTTTCTTAAATAATGCATATCTGATCTTGTTTTCATTTCATTTGTAAAGATAGAAGATGGAGAGAGTGATATCAAATTAAAAGAGCTTTTTTAGTCAAAGTGCATTAAAGTTATTTCGTTCTTGATACACTCAATTTTATGATGTCGGGATTCGACTCTGATTTAAAATGAAGATCATTTCGACCCGGCTTTAGATAAATTAAATCTGTTGAATACTCCGTTTCAGATGTTTTAAACAAAAATCCCTCTGTAAAATTTGATAAATTATGAACAGAAATCTCTTCGTCGGCTAAATGATTTAAACAGTTTTTCCCATAAAGTTGAACATATTCAGAATCAACTTCCATACTGCGTGATTCTTGTTTTAAATGAGCTTGAGTACAGCCTAGATTGAACATGAGATTTTGATTTTGAAATCGCAAGGATTCCTGAACACTCGCAGGACTTCTGATTTGAGTTTGAGATTCATTTCTCAATTTGTTTAATGATTTAAGGTCCACCCGCTGAGATTCATTTTTAACCAATGTTTCATAGTTTTTAAAAAAAATAAGACCTAATAATAAAATGCTAAAAAAAATCTTTCCCACATCTTATTTTTCGGAGGTTTCATTTTATTCTTTAACCCGACAAAGGTCTAAGCACTTTAAAGCTGAAAATGCCAAAGCTCTGACCATTCTTGATGACGTCGCTCTAAAGTTTTTCCACTATATCCTGGAGAGGCTTTTCCAAAACGCAATCCCGGACGACTGACCTCTTCTCGCATTTTCGAATAAAGTACCTGACCGACCTGAGCCACTTGTCGATCCCCACAACGAAAACCTGTTACTATTTGATAAACTCCCTTGCTCCATCCTGAATTTCCACACCATTGAATCGAATTTAAAGCTTCAGCCACCTCATCGGTTAACGGCTCATAGCCCACCTCAAGAAGAGTGCCATCCCAATCAAGACCCGAAAGTCTGTATTTATATTTTTCTATATATTTTAGATAGGGCGTTTCACATTTTTTATCTTCAAAGGCTGTCCACGTTCGATTAAAATTTTCATTAGATATTTCAACTTTTGAAATCAGAACATCGTCATCTGTTGAATCAATAAAACAATTCGACTGATAGGCTCCATCAAAACTAGAGGCCCACCCCTTTTTTTCATAAACAAAAATACTGAATACAAATACGAACAAAAGAACTTTGTACTTTCGACTCAACACCACAGAATCCCCCCTTTTTAGACACGAATGAAAGAGGTCTAATGAATTGTTCCTTAATTGGCAAGCTTCTCTAGCTCGGATCTAAAGCTTTTGGGATCATGAATCAATTTGAAATGATCAAAGGCAACCTGAGCCTCCGGATACTTCTTCGTCATCCAGCGTAACATTTGTTTAAGTTTAGCTTGAGCATAAAACTCACTTCGAAAAGTGCAGTTGAGATCAAAAAAAGGTAATAAAATTTTTTGGGATAAACTCCACTGATTAAACTCCCGTGATTCCATTTTATGAATATTTTTAATTTGTTGAAAAATAAACGGATGAGCCAATGCTCCTCGACCTATCATATATTCCTCACATTGAGCGACCTCATGGCATTGCAAAAGATCTTGAAGCGTCCAAATTTCACCATTGGGAATAATCGGAACTTTGACTTTTTCTTTTATTTTTGGAATCCATTCCCAATAGGCAGGAGGCTTATAACCATCCGTTTTTGTACGACAGTGGATCGTAATTTTTTGAACACCAGCATCAGCTAGAGCCTGGGCATTTTCATAACACTGTCCAGGGTCATCATAGCCCAATCGCATTTTGGCAGTGACTGGGATTTCTTCTGGAATCGCACTTTTAACAGCTGAAACGATGTCGTACAATCGCCGTGGGCTTTTCAATAGGACAGCCCCTCCATCATTGTGATTGACCAACTTAGAAGGACACCCGAAGTTGAGATCTATACCCTTAGCACCCAATTCACATACAAATGCGGCGTTCTCTGCCAAGGCCTCAGGATTTCCACCCAGCAATTGAATAAACAATGGAGTACCAGATCGAGTGCGACACCCCATTTTAAGTTCGGGAGCAAAGGCATAATAAACTCGCCGAGGTAAACGTTGGTCAGTGATTCGAATAAATTCTGTCACACATTGATCAATGCTACCCCAACTAGTCATTAAATCTCGAAGAGCCCAATCAACAACTCCTTCCATCGGAGCTAAATGGAGTTTTACATTTTCAATAGATTTCAAAGAGTTCATTAAAATATTGGCGTGCACATCGAGGGATTGATGTTTGCTTGGGATGGTTTTGAGGGTCTTGATTGTCTTCTTATAGGTTTAGAGGGATTTTGGTCTTGTGATTTTTCAATTATTTTTTGAATTTCGTTACGGTGCTCTAAATAGGATTGAATTTCAAGATCACGAATATTTCCTCTGACCGGATTCATTAAATAATAGGGAGAGTTTTTTGTATATTGTTTATAACGTTGGACCACCAAACTTTGATGAGTGGCTTGATTCACTAAAGCTTTTAATTCAGCTGAACTTACATATTTTAAGGCAATAGTTTTAGCAGCAGTGTTACCTTTCCAGTTTTTTTCTAAGGATCCTTTTAAATCAAAAGGATGACCAAATTCAAAAAGATAACTCACTTCATTTTTATAAGTTAACCAAAATCGTTCATACAAAGTTTCTTCTAGCATTTTTCGATTGATTAAATCTGATACCAACTCAAGACGATACAAGGCCTGCGAAAGTTTTGAATATAAAGCAGAGCTCAGATTGTTCTCTTTCATATATTCTTCGATCAAAAATCGTGTCCAATCTCGATCTATCCAATTCACTCGTTTAATTGCAGAAATCGCATCGATACTATCTGCTTGAGTCATCTTTTGAGGCCATTTTTCGGGATTCATAAGATCTATTCCATAAAAACGAGATAGTTTCATAGAAAGGCTGGGATCGCTGGGATTTAATCCAAACATTTTTAAAAACCTTGGGTTTTGCCTAATTTTAGCTGAATCATGTTCACCTAAAACTATTTCTACCAGTCCAGGATGGAGCAAAAGGATTTCTAAGTCCAAAGCCTGAATTACCTTGGGTTGTTGATAAAGATACAATCCTGTTGTTTTTACCCCGATTTGATGTTCGACCATAGTTAACTCGAAAAAAATGGGGGCGACTTGACGGGTCACCATTGCCATTAGTGATGGGGCATAAAAGGCTAAAATTAAAAGAGCCAGTCTCTGAAAAAACATTCCTCGAAAGGTATCTGATATAAAAATAAAAATCGAGCAATTATATCTTCGAAAACAGGATTTGAAGATATTTTAGAGTTGTTTAAACCTTAAACAGCTTTTTATCTAAAAAATTACGCAATGTGTAGATAAATAAACCTAAAGAGACGATAAATGGCAAAAGAAAACCAACATACTGACTTCTAAGATAGATCAATGAAGAGGTCAAAGCCCCCAAAACAAAAAAAGTAATAATTCCTGTTCTCATCCAGTTGGCTTTACGCTCTTCATCACGAGAAACATTTAAATGGTTCGCAAAAATCATGCGCACAATCCCAATCCCTAGATCTGTTGTCAATCCTGTCAAATGAGTTGTTCGTATGACAGACCTAAAAGCCGTAGTTACAGTGGCATTTTGCATTCCACTCGTTAAACACAGGAGGGCCATTAAGTTATAATTTTGCCATTCATTTTCCGCAGCGCCAAAGGTTCCAAACCCGCCACGGACTCCAACAAATAAAACGAGTAATAAAAAAAGACTCATTAAAAAAAAGACAATCACATAGAGTGGAGTTTTCCCCTCGGCTTTTTGTTTATCTACAAAAATTGCCGAAATCATCGCGCCAATAAGAAAAAAAAATGGAACACTAATTAAACTCATTGCTTGACTGACTTTACCTTCTGCTAAACTTTCGCCAAAAAGAGTGGCAAAACCCGTCGTATGTGAAACAAACCGATGGCATGCTAGATAACCACCCGTATTGATAGCGCCAGCTTGAAAAGCCATCGACAGCCACACCACCACGCTGGGACGAGAATAATGAGAATAATTTAACTCTGAAAACATCTTGTACTCTATATTAAAAGAAAGTTTTTATAAACGATAGATAAACTCTACGTTAGAGATTTCCACATTTCAACAAAGACTTTGGCAAGACTTTTGCTTAACACCATTGTGTTATAAAAATGGTGAAATAATGACACCATTACATTCTTAAAAAGGGGGATTTTATGAAAAAGGCGATGCGTACAATTTTTGGTCTTAGTTTAGGTCTGGGACTTTCGGCCTGCGATGAAGTTGAATTTAAGACCGCTCTTGAAGTGACAGACTCGTTGACTCTTGTGAGCGCCGCAAGCTCCGTGGATTGTGATACCCAAGTCGATTGGTGGAATTGCTCAGAGGAACCAGATGTTTTAAATCTCAATCCAGGTCAATATAAAATTAAAGCACGACTGGGAGAGACGAGAACAACAACCAAACTTATATTAGAAATCCCACAAGCTAAAGGCTCAGATAAGGTTATGACAATTGAAAGCTCCAGAAAACTATCAAATTCAGATCAATCTTTTAGTTTAACACCCGAAGAGATTCATCAAGACTTCACACTGAATGGAGCTATTTCAACCCAACGGCAGGATGGCCCAATGCAAACTGGATACCAATCCTGCACCTACTACACCAGAGAGTATGTCTGTAGAGAAGTAAGAGTTCAGCAAAGTAAAATTGAATTGGCAAAGGAAACCAGTGGAAATCGAGATGAAAAGGATCATGAACGCATTGATCGCAACAAAGGAGATCGAAACAACGGTGGTCATAACAACGGAGATCATCGTCACAATCCTCCAACTCGAACGGTTTGTGGCTATGAAAGTGTTGGTCATGCAGGACAAGAGTATGTCGAATACCATATGCAATACACAACCAAAACACTTGCACTTTCTTTTGTAAAAAGTGAGGCTGTAGTTGCAAGATCTTATGGAACTTGGCAGGGACAAGATCGAGTCTATACCCACAGAGGGACTTGCCAATAAAAAAGAAAGTCGAAGAGGAGTGCTCCATGAAACAAATCTTTAAATTAATTTTTAACTCGAATTTGACTTTTTGGTTAATTCTCTTAAGCCTGAGTCTCCTCCCATTGAAAGCCGTTCTCGCCCACCCCTTTAACGGAAAGTGGGTGGGATCGGGTGTCGCCTATGACACTCAAAAAATGAAAATTAAATGCTCGTCCATGAGTTATACTATTGATAGTCAAAATGAATTTATTAATGTTAAATCTCAATTTGAATGCGGAAATAAAAACTCATTTTCTCTTGAAGGCCAGTTGGTTCTCAAAGGAGAAGATCTTTATTATAAAAATCAACAGGTCGGGACTTTAAAAGGAAACCGTTTTGATTTAAGAATTAAAGACCATCACCATTCCATCCAAGTTTCTGGAGTAACTTCTTCTGAAAAAACAATGAACCTTATTGAAATTCATACCTACCAACCCATTCCTGATTATTTTTATACCGTCGAGGGTTCTTTTAATTTAGAATCTTCTAATTTAGAATTGCCCAAGGTGAACTTAATACCAACTCATTAAAAGCTGGGGTTTTAGAAATTTCAGAGTCGGCCTTTTCAAGATGATGTGGAGATAGGTTTCCCCGAGCGGCCAAACCTATTCCTAAAAAACTTAAAATAAAATAATTTAAAATTTTAAAACCCTTTTTTTCATTAAAGCCAGAAAAATTTATTTTTTTTTCAAATTGAAAAATTTGAAAAACTCCCGAAAAAAGAAAAAACAAAAAAAAGAAGTGAATCAAGACTAAAACTCCCCAACTCTGTTGAGCATAAAGATAGGAAATATTTTTTAAAAGAGGCTCATAGGGTTTTGAGCCATAAAAGTGTTTTAAATGACGAGCATAATAAAAAAAATCATTAAAATAGAGAATCGAAAAAAGAACCCATACCCCAGCAAGATAATAAGTCTGAATTTTTAAAAAATATCTTTCTATTTTAAATCCCCACAAAGACCAGAAAAGAATCCATAAAGGTATTGCGATAAAGCCAAACACCAGAAAATCAAAACGAAAGCCTGTTAAAATAAATCTAAAAAACGTAAAATCGTCTATTCCCCTTAAGGAATGCTGCGCCCCAAAGGGAATTAAAAATAAAAACCGTGCGAGCATGATTAAAAAAAGCAGGGATCCCACCAGACGGACATAACTTTTAAAATTATTTTTTAAAAGATCTGGTGCGGACAAATCAACCTCAACGAAATTCAGACATAAGTTCTCTGAACTTATCTTGAGGCAAACGCAACTCTGACTCATTCAATTGAGCCAACGAAGCATCACATAAATTTAAAGACTCTGTAAAAGACTCCTTATTTTCCTCAATATAAAACAAACCAGTGACAATTTCTCCGGTTTTTCTGTGGTTGTACAAAAGATCCATTGCGGATTTTCGATCCTTTGGATTGTGTTCGTTTTGAGCAATTTTTTTCAATGTGAGTTTTGAACCATCATGAAGTTCGACAACTTCTTTTGCCCCTTCTTGGTAATCCACTTCGATACTTTCTTGAGCTCCAATAAATCCCAGCTCTTGTAAAACCACGTCGTGTTCTTTAAGGTAATTAAAACTCTTTGTTGAACCATCATGGTTATTAAAAGTCACACAGGGGGAAATCACATCAATAAAGGCCGTGCCTCGATGACGAAGCGCTGACTTAATCAAAGGGACTAATTGTTTCGCGTCTCCTGAAAAAGAACGAGCTACAAAAGTACATCCTAAATCAATCGCCAAAGAACAAAGATCTATAGATTCAAATGGATTTTTTTCTCCCGATTTCAACTGTGCTCCAGCATCGGCTGTTGCCGAAAACTGCCCCTTGGTTAAACCATACACTCCATTATTCGCGACCAAATAAACCATAGGTAAATTCCTGCGAACCAAATGACAAAACCCACTCAATCCAATACTGGCCGTATCTCCGTCGCCACTGACTCCCAACATAAAATAATTCGGAAGCACAACATGGGCTCCAGTAGAAACCGGGGCCATTCTGCCATGAAGAGAATTAAAGCCAAAAGATTTTGACATAAAATAGGCTGGAGTTTTCGAGGAGCATCCAATCCCTGACATTTTTAAAAGTTCGTAGGGGTTGACGTCACTTTGATAACAGGCCGTAATGATATGATTTGTAATCTGATCATGACCACAGCCCACACAAAGTGTCGATTTTGATCCCGCATAATCTGGTTTTGTAAATCCAATTTTGTTGCTATCAGGTCTATCTGGTGTTTGTCCTGGTGTTGTCATGATTAAGCACCCTGCCTTTCTTTTTCGGCTTGATCTTTTTCTAATTGTGAAACTTCATGAACAATAAAATCAGCTGTTATCGGAGTGCCATCATAATGTTTGATGGAATTAAATTTTGAACAGAACTGAGAATAATCCATTCTTAAAAGTTGAAACATTTGACCATCACGATTTTGATCTATCACATAAACTCGTTCATGTTGTGAAATAAAATTCTCGATTTTTTTCGTAAAGGGCAGGGCTCGAATCCGTAAAGAATCAACAGAAATCCCTTTCTGTGCCAACAAGTCCATACTTTCTTGAATGACCGCTTCTGTCGAGCCATAAATCAAAATTCCAATTTTTTGATTTCCACTTCCCAGAGCCAAAGCTTCTGGAACTAAAGTTCTGGCGGTCTCCCATTTTTTATTCAATCGATCCACAACCCACTTATATTCTTTTGAACTTTCCGTGTACTGTGCTTTTGCATTATGACCCGATCCACGGATTGTATATCCCGCTTTAGGATGATGGTTTCCAGGTAAAACGCGATAAGGAATACCATCACCGTCAGGGTCTCCATAGCGCTCATAGTTTGCCACCTGATCCAACTGCTCCGCCGTTAAAACTTTTCCACGATCAAAGGCTTTTTGCGGGTAGGTAAACTCATCTTGCAACCATAAATTCATTCCAATATCTAAATCACTTAAAACAATCACAAGCTGTTGCAGTCGTTCTGCCAAATCAAAACTCAATTGTCCAAATTCATAACATTCGTTAGGATTTCCAGGTATCAAACAGGGATGTTTTGTATCTCCATGAGAAGCAAACATCGCTGTAAAAAGATCCCCCTGCATCGTCCTTGTAGGCATGCCCGTCGAAGGACCCACGCGCTGAACATCCCAAATCACTCCTGGAATTTCTGAATAATACGCAAATCCTGCAGCTTCTTGCATTAAACTCAAACCTGGGCCCGAAGTGGCTGTCATGGCTCGAGCGCCGGCCCATCCCGCTCCCAAAACCATACAGATAGAAGCCAACTCGTCCTCGGCCTGAATAATGGCAAAACGATTTTTATTGTTTTCATCTTGTCGGTATTTATGGGAGTACTTAATAAAGCCTTCCATCAGAGAACTGGATGGAGTGATTGGATACCAGGCTCCAAAAGTACAGCCCCCCATCACACTTCCTATGGCGGCCGCCGTGTTTCCATCAATCATAATTTTATTTTTATTGGCGTTCATTTTTTGAGCTTTAACTGAAAAGTTTAAAACATCTAAATTGTTTTTTGCGTACTCTCGACCGACGTTAAGAGCTTTTAAATTTTCATCAAAAACTTTTTGTTTGGATCCCAATTGATCCTTTAGGGCCTCTAAAAGTGAGCTCTCGTCTAAACCCAACAATTCAGAAACGACCCCGACATAAATAATATTAATCAATAATTTTTTAATCTTAACTATATCTGTTGCTTGATCCACAAGTTTCTTAAAAGGCACAGCGATGACCTGAAGGCCCGCCGGAATATTTTGAACCATAGGAATGTCTGAATTGTAGATAAAAATACCGCCATCCCTCAGCAAATGAAGATCTTCAGCAAGAGTTTGGGGATTCATGGCAATGACAATATCGGCCTTTTCTCTGCGGCCCGTATATCCTTTTTCATTGGCACGAATCCAAAACCATGTCGGCAAACCCGCAATATTGGAGGGAAAAACATTTTTTCCCCCCACTGGAATTCCCATTTTAAACAAACTCTTAAGCAAAACTAAATTTGCAGACTGACTTCCACTTCCGTTAACTGTTGCGATATTAATCACAAAATCATTTTGAATTCCCATTTTATTCCTTTTTGATCACAACTTCTTAATATAGTCCTTTATAGGGTGCTTTCTTTAGTGCTTTGCTGATTTTTTAGCGGCCGTAGCTGCTTTTTTGCTCGCCGGCTCATTATCCATAACAATGGAATCATCTTCAACCGTCGCATCAGAAGCCATTACCATATTAAAAATACCCTTCGCATTTAAAAGTTTACCTCTCAGCTCTGTTTTGACTTCAGGATGTTCTTTTAAAAATGTTTTTGCCTGGTCTCGACCCTGTCCCATACGCTCGCCATTGTAACTGTACCAGGCTCCTGACTTTTCAAGGATATTGGCCGTGGCGGCTAAGTCTAAAATATCACCTTCTTCAGAAATTCCCTCGGAATACATTAAATCAAACTCCACTTTGGCAAAAGGAGGTGCCATTTTGTTTTTTACCACTTTAACAGCTGTTCGATTTCCAGTTACATCTTCGCCATTTTTAATAGCGCCCACACGGCGGACGTCCAATCGCACAGAAGAGTAAAACTTCAGAGCATTACCTCCGGTTGTTGTTTCTGGGTTACCAAACATCACTCCAATTTTCATACGAATTTGATTAATAAAAATCACCAATGTTTTAGAACGATTGATCGCTGCGGTTAGCTTTCTTAGAGCTTGAGACATCAAACGGGCTTGAAGACCCATATGGCTGTCACCCATTTCTCCTTCGATTTCAGCACGAGGGACAAGAGCGGCCACAGAATCCACCACTAAAATATCGACGGCGCCCGAGCGCACCAGCGTCTCTACGATTTCAAGAGCCTGCTCACCTGTATCCGGCTGTGAGATCAATAGGTCTTCTGTATTAACACCCAATTTACGAGCGTAGTTAATGTCCAAAGCATGTTCTGCATCGATAAAGGCAGCAACAGCCCCCTTTTTTTGAGCTTGTGCAATAGTAGAAAGAGCCAATGTCGTTTTCCCTGAAGACTCCGGACCATAGATCTCGACAACACGTCCTCGAGGAAGGCCCCCGATGCCCAAAGCTATATCTAAGCTGAGTGCTCCTGTGCTGTACACATCCACTTCTTTGTTCATACTGTCGTTGGCTCCAATGCGCATAATGGAACCTTTTCCAAATTGCTTTTCAATCGTTGAAACGGCCAACTCTAATGCTTTTAATTTATCGGATTGAGATTTGTTATCTCCTTGAATATTCGCTGCCATTTTATACCTCTTTCTACTCTCCCCCGAGAGAGCCTTGTTAATATCCCGTTGTTAAAACTATTTTAAACTTTCTTCTATTAATTCTCGAGCAGAGTTTACGGACTGCTTTTGAATTTCTATTCGATCTCCAGAGAATCTTTTTTTAATTGTCTTTTCAAAATGCGGGCCAACCACAGCAAAGCAAACAGTGCCCACTGGCTTTTCTTTTGTTCCGCCGTTCGGACCAGCTATTCCGGTTATAGCAACTCCCCAGCTGGTTTTCATTTTATTTCTTACCCCATGGGCCATTTGCAACGCGACCGCTTCACTCACGGCGCCCTCAGATTCTAGGGACTTTTTAGACACGCTCAGCAAATCTTCTTTAACCTCATTAGCATAGGCGACAACGGAACCCTTAAAGACCTCACTGACCCCTGAAATCTCTGTGAAACTTGAGGACAAAAGCCCTCCGGTGCAACTTTCAGCAAAGGCAATGGTCTGATGATTCTTTTTTAAGATTTGTAGTAGCTTCTGAAACATGGTTTTTTCATTGAAGACAGGATTTTAAAAAATCTCAACCTCACAATGAGATAACAAGCTGCGCATTGTAAGAATTTCTTTTGCCTGTCTTAACCCGGTTGATTCATAAAAGAATAACAGGCTGCGACTCTTTTCC
>DAIRER010000011.1:0-14834 GCA_036795495.1 Pseudobdellovibrionaceae bacterium
CGATCCAGGAATCACAGAAAAACCCAAAGTGATTCAATCAACCAGACTAAAATAACTAAATAAAAAAATCTTTTTCCGATCTCATTGAGTCTCACCAAATCACTTCCAAGGGGGCTTTTGACTGATTTAAATTTTAAAACAATTCGAGGAGTCAAAAGTAGTAAAACTAAGCTAAAATACCAAGCCCAATAAGAACCAGCAAAAAACAAATGGTAAAAGAAATAAAGAACCACATAGAGTGTCCACCAAAAAGCTAAAAATCGACGACTTTTGTCAAAACCCAACATCGTAATTGTATTTTTAAATCCCGCCTGAGAACACGGCATTATATTTATGAGCGTGGACAAAAAATGTACGAACAAAACAAGCCAACCCCATAGAATACCGATCATAATGACTTCATAATCAAAGGGAGCTCCCATCGATAATTGATATCCTGTAGAAAGCAATGGACCTATTAAGAAAAAATAAGAAATTTCATTTCCCAATTGATAATACACAGAGTTTTTGCTCGTAAATTGAGAAAATAATATTAAAAATCCACTTACAGTCACAACATAAAACGCACTAGGATAGGCTATCAAAATGGGAACCGAAAAAAGTATCGCTAGAACTAAAAAGAATCGAGAAAGTGTTCGGACTTGAACAGCCGTAACCCAACCACTCTGAATGGCTCGACTGCCTCGGTGATCAAAAATACGATCGACTCCCCAATAATGATCTACAAAGTCATTTCTTAAATTTGCAGATATAAATAAAAATAATATTCCAAAACTAGAAAGCCATAAGGAAATTGGATCCGTCACAGCTCCAAATGCAATATTTTTGGATAAAACAATCAGCATCGGAAAAAGAACTAAAAGCCACTTTTTAATTTTTAACGTTTGAAATAAAAATTGTATAAAGTTTGGTTTTACAATGTTCTGTTTGTCTAAAATATTAAAAGTAACAGTTTCATTGTTTTTATTTACATTTAATGTAGCAATGGGCAGAGCCCGTTTTTCATTTGAAAAAGTCCCCAAGAGATAATCTTTATAAAGAGGAGAAGACTTTGAAAGTGTGACTAAAGAGCTCACGGGTTTTTTGATCTCCAATAAAGTAGTTCAGGCAATTTTTGAAATTTTTCTATTAAATTTTTGCTTTTGGGTCCCAACTCATCGTTGAGTTTTTTTAACAGATGATCGTAAAGCTGAATCAAATTTTTATTTTTTTCATCAAAACTAGAAAGTTTTTTCTGAAAAGCATCTTTTCCTCCAACGGCAGTATAGACTTGATCCAAATCATGACTTCTCGCCAACTGATTGATTTGCTCTTTAGAAAGATCCGAACATAAAAACGCTCCAAAAGAATTCAGATAACTCGACTTAAGATCTCCAAGAATCGCCTTGCCCTCATAATTTCTCACATTAAAATCTAAAAGATCATCGCTTCTTTGAAAAAGTTGTCCCAATATAGTTCCACACTCGATCAACAGTTCATGAATATTCTGGTTGTAATTCTCTTGAGCTATAAAAGGGGCTCGTAAACACCACTTAAACAGTGACGCTGTTTTTAAATTATGAATACGATCCAACTGATCTAAAGAGACAAAAAAATCACCCACAATAGAATCTTGCAACCACTCGCCCTCTAATAGATCTGAAATCATCTCGGCCGTGTAATGAACAAGACGGATATTTCCATAACTAGATAGATTCACCATCACTCGAGCTAATAAATAATCCCCGGCCAATACTGCATACTCCGGAGAATATTTTAACCATAGGGCGGGCTTCCCCCTTCTAAGTTTAGAACGATCCACCAAATCATCATGCAATAAAGAAGCGTTATGAATAAACTCTATCGTCTGCATTAAAAGATGAGTCGATGTAGGGGGTAATTCTAAGGTTTCCGCAACCAATTGAACCAACTTGGCTCTAAAGCCTTTACCACCATCAAAAAGATCATCATAAAGCTGATTCAGCTTGGGAAGATAAACTGGAAAATCCTTGTTCGAAAAAATCTTTATATCCATGCTTTGGGTTTACAGATTTATAAGGGTTTGAGCAATTGAAAAAAAGGCTTTTGAAGCCGGAGAATCTGGATGGCTTTCCACCAAAGGGATTCCCACTTCGCAAGAAAGACCCAATAAAGGATCAAAGGGAATTTCACCCAATTTTTTAATATTTTTTGAGTCCAAATAGCCATTCAGATCACCCTTAGGAAAAAGCTGCACGGACTCACCAGAAGGAGTCATTAAGTAACTCATATTTTCAATAACACCTAAGACAGGAACATTCACCCGGGTCCACATATCTAAAGACTTCTTAACATCACCCAAGGAGATATTTTGAGGAGTTGTAACAGTTACTGATCCAAAGACAGGCACCTTTTGAGCTATGGACAACGGAATATCTCCCGTTCCTGGAGGCAGATCCAAAACTAAATACTCAAGATCTCCCCACTCCAGATCATTGAAAAATTGATCCAAAGCCTTAAATAACATAGGACCCCTCCAAATCACAGCAGAGTCCTCTTCAACAAGAAAACCAATACTCATTATTTTTAAACCATAACGTTCAATCGGTTGAATTTTATCACCCTTTATTTCAGGTTTTTGATGAAGAGCGCCAAACATTCTCGGCAAACTTGGTCCGTGAATGTCGGCATCTAAAATTCCCACTTTTTTATCAGGGCCTATCAGTTTAGACAAAGCCATTGCTAGATTAACAGCTGTTGTACTTTTACCGACGCCCCCCTTACCAGAGGAAACGGCTATAATTTTTTTTACACCAGAAATCGGTTTTTGCTGTTGAAAGGGATTTGAATTCATATAGATAAAAGGGATACTCGTATCCCTTTTAAAATTCAACACTATTTTTGTTGATCTATACTGATTGCAAATTTCTTAATTCCGGCACCTTTAACAATATCTAAAACACCAACGACTTGTCCGTGGGGAACATCTTTATCCGCAGAAATAATGGCTTGGGCCTCTGGGTTCTTTTTAAACTCCTCTTCGGATTTTAATCTTAAAACTTCAGTTTCTACAAATTGACCATTTAAATTAATCCGTCCGTCCTTCGTTAGACTTATATTAAATGGACTTGGAGGAGTCTTCTCTCCATGGGCGGCCTTAGGAAGATTCACATTGATCGAAGGTTTCATAAACATGGGCGCCGTAACCATAAAAATAATTAAAACGACCAGCGTTATATCCACCAAGGGTACTACATTTATTTCTGATATATCTCCATCGTCCTTTTGAAAGGAGCTTCCCATATTAAAGTCCTTTCTTTTTTGCGTAAGCGACACATAGTTCTTTTACACTTTCAACATTTTGCAAAATACCACGGACTTTTTTATTATAATGATTGTAAGCAAAAACAGCGGGGATGGCGACAAAAAGTCCTGCGGCCGTAGCAATCAATGCCACAGAAATTCCAGCCATAACTGTTTGTTGGCCCGCATCGGGAGAAGAGGCTAGGTCATTAAACGCCTTCATAATTCCAAGAACCGTTCCAAATAATCCTATATAGGGGGCATTGGAGCCAATCGTTGCTAAAAAACCCAAGGAGCTTTCAAGCTCGGGTCGTTCGGATAAAATAAAACTATTAAAAATTTCCTCTAACCCACGACTTCCAGAGTCTTTCATAAACTTTAAAGCATAATTAGCAGCTCGCCCCTCTAAAGAACTAATATCTCGAGAGATATCTTCTATATCATCAATACTATTGCTATGAAGAGCCAGCTTAACCCGTGCTCTCACTTTTTCCGAGTCGGCGTGAACCTTTTTTAAAGAGAAATACTTTTGTAGAATTATAGCAATACTGACAACACTTAAGATCACCAGCAAAGCTAAAACCGATTGATCTAAATAATGAGCTACAGCAAATATTTTCTCAGCACCCACAAAACCTCCATGTTAATTCTTGATTTCTATTATCACTGCATGATTTTATATTGGTCAAGTTATGGCCAAACAAACTAAGATCTTTCTACTTCTTTTAATTTTTTTAATCTTTGGCGCCCTGCTGTACTTTCTACCCAAAAATCAAAAACAAACCTCTTCGATTTTAGTCATAGCCGTTGACCAACTAGGTTATTTCGACTTCAACTGTTCGCCAAACCACTCTCTGAATAACCCCGCAGCCCAACTGATTTGTCCAGAGTCCTTACGTTTTACCCATGCATTTACAACTTCTCCACTCAGTGCTCCGGCCTTGGCTTCTATTTTGACAGGCCAATACCCACAAACACATCTTTTGCATCACAATTCAGGACCCGGCTTAAGTCCAGGCCTCCGGTCTGTTGCCGAAGCGGCTTATTCATTAAACTATAAAACTAGTTTTTTTTCAGGAGGTCCTCCTCTTCTTCGAAGAACAGGTCTAGCTCAAGGCTTTGAAATTTTTGATGACCGGCTTACTTTTTTTAGAGGTTCATTTTACCGTCCACTTTCTCATATGCTTTTCTCGATTGAAGAATGGTTAACCGAAAATGTTAAGAAAAATCCTTTTTTTTCTGTGATCTACGCCAATGAACTATCTTACACTACAACCCAGCATTTTGATGAATCCGGAAGACCCTTGAAAATGGGTTATGAGACTCAGGCTACTAATTTATACTCCTCATTAGCAAAACTTTTTCAAACACTTAAAAAGTTGGACCGTTGGGACAATACTCATATCATTATCGTAGGACTCAACGGACGAAACAAACAACATCATCCAGATGAAATTGAGCCCCTCAATCTCTTTAGTGAAAATACCCATATCGCTTTACTATTTAAACCGGCACAAAAAAAAAGAGATCAAGGAATCTCTTGGAAGGTTGATGACAATATTAATATTGCAGACCTTGGAAGAACCCTTTTTGAGCTTCTTTCTCAGTCCTGGCCTGAACCAATAACTCAAGGGGATTTACCAATTCTTTCTCTCAAAAAATTTTCAGAACGAAAACAAGAAAAGGATTTGATTTTAAATTTTGAGTCTCGACCTCTGCTGATTCAATCCCACTGGGCGAATTGGCATAAGTTTGGAGAGATTCGCCATGCATTGATTCTTGATCATTATTTACTGATCAACGACCTAAAACAAAAGATTTACAATACACTTTCTGACAACTTAGAATCCACCCCCCTCTCTGATACGACTTTGAATCCACTGGTTTATGAAAAATTCAATACCCTCATTGCAAAATACAATTTTAAACCTTTTGCACTGACTTCTTTATCAAAATCCAATCCATTTTCTATTCCAAAAGAAGAATGGCTTTTGCCAGATTTCGAAAATGAACTGATCGATGAGCTTCTTCATATACTTAGAAAAAATCCTGAAAATGTAGAATACCATGGCCTGCTGAGTTCGTTTTTACTGAAAAGAAATGATTGGCAAAAACTAA
The DNA here is from genome assembly GCA_036795495.1 of Pseudobdellovibrionaceae bacterium. GTDB lineage: Bacteria > Bdellovibrionota > Bdellovibrionia > Bdellovibrionales > Bdellovibrionaceae > DAIRER01. Next base: position 5,380 of record DAIRER010000011.1, read on the forward strand.
AAAATATATCAAAAATTAATAAATTTAAAAACACCTACCTTGTTGCAGAAGCTCATTTAAAAAACTCTCAAAAGCTACCACTACAAAAATTTTTAGAACCCTCATGTACCGAAGCACTTAATTCTAACAACATATCTTTTTCTCAAATAAAAAAATGCAGTAATCCTTATTTAAGTTCTTTTTTACAATTACATTTTGCTTTAGAGTTAAATCAAAATCCTGATTTATCCAAAGAAAAATTCCTTCAACTCCTTGGACAACTTCAACTTGAACAATATATCAAAGTTCAAAATTTATCTCAAAAGTGGATCTTAGACCCACTCAATACTTCCGAAGTTCCAAATCTTGTTCAATTGATTTTAACTTTTCCCCATTACAACATCAAAGGTCAAATAAAAGCGGAAATCCCATTTCCAAAACCCATTGAAGTTGAATTTACTGAAGAATAAAAAAAAAAGAATCATCTTGCTCATTTTTTTTAAATTCGGCAAGATTAAGGTGTAACACTTTAAAAGGAATTTCATGAAGATATTAAATTTTTTTAATCGAAGAACTGTGGTCATTGATCCCAAATTACAGTTTGGAATTGTTTCATTTTTTGTAGGTCTTTCTCTGATAAATATAATATTTTTTTATGTTGCCATTCAACTTTCAAAAAATAAAATTATCGAAACAATCCTCTCTTTAGATCCAGACGCACAGAACATCATGATGAATTCGTTTATAACTCAATCTGATATTTTGATCTATTCTATAAAAATGTTTTCTGTCTTTAGCCTTTTATTGGCTGTAATTATGGGAGTTGTTCTCTTAAACCATGTTGCTGGTCCTGCCTATGCTATTAAAAAATTCTTAGAAGAACTCCTGCGTGGGGATATGACGAGAGTCCCTTTAAAATTTCGAAAATATGATTTTTTTACTGATATTTCAGACTTATTGAATCAACTCGCAATAAAATATATTATTAAAAAACCGTCTGAGGAAAATCCAAAACAATAGAGTTTACGATATTCACCAAACTAGATTTTTTATTATTTTTAGTTGTTTTTGTTTATTGTTTTTTAGTTTTTCACTGCCATCGCTTTAAAAAGATTTTAAAATCTTGGTTCGATTCTTGGTACTGCTTTTCTAAAGTCGAAAAATCATACATATATGTTTTATAAGAAAGCAAAATGGCATTGTTCAGTGACTTGGACTTGAAGGATCCATAGTTCAAGGACTTCATCTGGGAACGAAGGCTCTTTTCAAAGTTCTCTTGAATTTGCATAAGACGTTGAGCTTTAAGATTTGGATCTTGAACATTTTTGTTTTTTTGTTCTTTGTACCATTCCGTCAATAGCTCTAACTCTTGACTGATAAAATCTGAAAACTTACGATCATCGTAATTTTCTTTTTGAATCAATTCTAAGGTCTTTGAGTTTGGACCTTCATGTTTTAAATAAAATAATTCAGTCCCTTTATTGCCTAAGAAGGTCGCTAACCTTTCATTAAAATCGGCATCGTCTTTAATAAAAATCGTGGCATGCACCGACTCATGAATCAGCATATTCACTAAATCATGATCCTTGTACTTAAGCATTGAACTCAATAAGGGATCTTTTAACCAACCTAAGGTGCTGTAGGCGGGAACAGGGCGCACGTACACATCATATTTATCTTTTATAAGATCCGCCTCTTTCTGAGCAATTTCTAATGTCGGATACCCTTTATATGGCACATGACCAACAATGGGAAACCACCACTGATAGGATTTTAACTCCCAGGGCTCAGCGGCTTGCAAAACATAAACTGGATAGGGCTTATCTAAAAGTACGAAAGTACTATAGTTTTTTCCAACATTTAAACCTAAATCTTGGTCAATAAAGGATCTGACTTTGAGAGTGAGTTTTATTTTTTCTTTTTCATTTTCAGAAAGCTCGGGATTAGATAGGGCTTCATCTAGTGGTACTTGAGAAGAGATAATTTTTAAATGACTATAAGCGGACTTGGCTAAATAAGTCACCTGGCATGATGTATTCATCAAAAAACATATAAATAAAATTATATGTTTTAAAGATACCAACTTAACCCCAGTCGTAGGGCACTGTCATCAGAACTTAGATCTCCACCAATAGGGGTTTTCCAAATTTCATAACTTAATTTTATATTAAACTGCTGAGTGACTCCAAACTTTAAACCCGCACCATAGCTCGGAACAATCGCTGTTTCTGGATTTAATGTCTGCTCTCCAGCACCTTCAGTAGAAATCTTTTGCACCCTTGAGATTTCAGCTGCGCCCCCTTTAATATAGGGTTGAAAAAATGAAGACTTTTTAGCAAGTACTAATATGAGGTCAGCGCCCTTGACCGAAGTTGTTTGCTCAATAGTTCTTTTAAGATCTGTGGGGCTCGCTTTTTCTAAACGAACTCCCACGGCATTGGTGTAACTCATTTCAAGAGCTAAAAATTCAAAAAAATAAATCGAATAACTGCCCGTTGTGGATTCAGATTCTATGTAGTTATTGGCATCAAATGTTGTTTTTCTTCGGGTGTAAGAAACACCCACTTCACTTAAAAAAGCTTCGGCAGAAAATGAAAATGAAAGAAATACCACAAAAAATATTTTTATATCAAACTTGATCTTTATTAACTTCATAGGTCTATTCTATTTTATTTTTCTTTGGCTGTAGAGAAGTTTGGATTTTTTTTATTTTTCCCCGACAATAGTAGGGCTATATCTAACGGTAAATGATAAATTAACATGAACTAATCCGTCCTCTTGAATCATTCCAATGGGTGGATTCGGAAAAATTCCAGTTTCAACAAAAGAACTCACGGCCGCCATATCTAACTCTCTGACCCCCGAAGGCTTTAAAATCATCGATTTTAACAATCGCCCTTCAGGACTAATTAAAAACTCAGCCTGAGTTGTCCAGCCTTTTTCTGGAGTGGATTTTAACACCTGAATTGGCAATCTAAATTGCAATCCTTGAACTTTCTGTTGCCATCGATCATAGACCAGATCATCCACTCTAGAATAAAAACTATAATAAACGTATTGATCCGTATTTAAAACGGTCAGATTCCCCAACGGAATATCTCTTTTTAAAAGTTGACCAAAGGCCGAAGGCCCAGGTGGAGCTTGTGATAAAAAATGGGGATTATTAGAGTCAACAGACAAAAGAGAATCTTTGAATAACTTAATTTTTGAATTTTCATTTTTCTTCTGTAAACTTTGAGAAGGTTTAGATACTTGATTTTGTGTTTTTCCAGAGAGATAGGCCTGTGTTTCACGTAAAACCCTTTGTACTTTTTCAGAAAGAAGATCTGTTTTTACTTTTAATTCTTCTAACTTTAAGTTTTCAGGAACTTCAACTTGTTTCACGATGGATTTTTGTTCATCCATTTGAATATTTTTATCTTTTGGCTCTTGATACTCAATTTCAACAATATTTTTTTTTGGTATAGACATCCAAGAGTCTCTTTCGTAGGGAAAGTAATAGGCCACATAATCAACACCTTGCCAAAACCAAACGTGCATCCCAAGACTTAAAACAACGAAAAAAATAGAAAATAAAAAAGAATTTCTCATACCCAAAGGTAAAGTAACACAAAGCCAATGTTAACTACAGAATTTTTGAAAGAAAGAGCCGAGTTCTTTCATTTTTTGGATTGTTAAAGAATTCCAAAGGCTTAGAATCCTCAACAATTTGCCCCCCATCTAAAAACAAAATCCTATGAGCCACCTCTCGAGCAAAGCCCATTTCATGGGTCACAACAACCATGGTCATTCCCTCTTTGGCCAAAGTCTTCATGGTTTCTAAAACCTCTCCCACCATTTCCGGATCCAGACTGCTCGTGGGCTCATCAAACAACATAATTTTTGGTTTCATGGCCAAGGCCCGAGCAATCGCTACACGCTGCTGTTGTCCCCCTGATAACTGATTAGGATAGGCTGTTTTTTTATCAGAAAGCCCCACCTTTTCAAGCAAAGCTTCAGCTCTTTCTGTGGCTTCTTTTTTTGAAAGTTTTAAAACCTTTATGGGTGAAAGTGTAATGTTTTCAACCACCGTCAGATGAGGAAAAAGATTAAATTTTTGAAAAACCATGCCCACTTCTTTTCTTAAAAAGTTAAGGCCTTCTTCGTGATCATTCACCGCACGATCCAAAATCTGAATTTCTCCTGAGTCTGGTTTTTCCAGTCGATTCAGACAGCGTAGAAAAGTACTTTTTCCAGAGCCAGAAGGCCCCAACACACACACGACCTGATGACTTTCGATATCACATGAAATCCCGTTCAAAACAATTTTTGAGTTAAAACTCTTAACAAGATTTTTAACTTCGATCACTTTTTTCATAATGCTTTTCCAAACGTGAAACCAAATAGGCTAAACCCATGGTTAACACTAAATAGATTATCGATACGGCAATATAGGGCTCCCAGTAACGCGAATAAGTTCCTGCAATTGTGCGAGCCGTTTGAGCCAGCTCTGCAAGTCCAATGGCAGAAACAAGGCTTGAATCTTTAAGAAGCATAATCGCTTCATTTCCCAAGGGGGGTAACATCTTTTTAAACACTTGGGGCAAAAGCACGTAGCGCATCGTTGGACCATAACCCATTCCCAAACTGCGAGCCGCTTCTTCTTGTCCTGAATCTAAAGATTGAAGTCCTGCGCGAAAAATCTCAGCCACATAGGCTGCAGAATTTAAAATTAAAGCCAATGTACCTGATAAAAAAGCTCCATACTCTTGTTTAATCACACGCGCCAGCTCACCGGAGATGAGCCATCCACTGTCAGGATGGACCAAGAGAGGCATCAATGCAAAATGCACTAAAAAAATTTGCACGAAGAGGGGCGTTCCTCTAAAAAAAGTAATGTACCCTAATGACGGGCCCCTTAGAAATAACTTAAATACAAAATCCTTTTTCGATTCTGTAGATTTAATTTGACGAGACAGTCCTAGAATTAAACCTAAAACCAATCCACCCAATATTCCCCAAACCGAGACCTGCAAACTCATCCAAAGGCCATGCAAAAAAGCTTCGCGGTATTCTAAAAGAATTTCAAATCTAAAATCCATTGAATTTAAAATCCTTTAAAAGTATTTTTTATAAATTTGTTGATAGACCCCATTGTCTTTAACTTTTTTAATGCCTTGATTGATTTTTTCGATCAATTCTTTATCCCCAGGTCGAAATGCAAAACCATAATACTCTTTTTGAACTGTATCATCTTCAACCAATTTAAATTTTTGTGAATTATTTTTTACATAATTCATAACAACTCCATTATCGGCCACAACAGCATCAACGGAGCCATTTTCAAGCTCTTTTAGGGCCAAAGGAATCGATTCAAATCTTTTTAAATTTCCATGGCTTTTGCCAAAAATCTTTTGAAGAATTTCATCCCCTGTGGTGGCGGTCTGTACGGCGGTTTTAAAGTTTTTTAAATCAGATAGATTTTTGATATTTATATTTTTATTTACAGCAATCAGTTGTTTGGCTTCAAAGTAAGGATCTGAAAAGGCCAATGTTTTTTTTCTTTCCTCAGTGATTGTAACAGCAGAAACGACAATATCACGATCTCCATTTAAAAGTTGAGTAAAGATCCCCTCCCAAGGAGTGTTTAAAAATTGAATGGATAAACCTTCGGCCTTGGCTATTTCTTTAAAAAGCTCAATTTCAAAACCCACAATTTCTTGACTTCCAGTTTGAAATTCAAAGGGAGCATAGGTGGCATCTGTTGCCACCATATAGGTCCGTTCTTTTTTCTCGATGTCATTGTTTTCAACTTCCTTTTTTCCAGGACAGGCAGAAAGTAAAAAAAACAAACTTAAATAAATAAATTTAAACTTCACTGGAAACCTCACCATCCGTGTTTTTTTCGGCCTGCGCAGTGAGCTTAACTCCCACTTCGACCAACTGATCACGACTCACAACACTGGGTGAATCTGACATCAAGCACGTCGCACGGGCCGTTTTAGGAAATGCTATCACTTCGCGTATGGCCTCTGTACCACAAAGAATCATCACCAATCGATCCATTCCCCAAGCAATCCCACCATGTGGAGGCGTTCCATAGGATAAGGCTTCCATAAAAAATCCAAATTTTTGTTGAGCTTCAGCTTGAGAAAATCCCAAAACCCGAAACATGGCCTGTTGAATTTCATTACGATAAATTCGAATACTACCTCCGGCAATTTCGTACCCATTGCAGACAAGGTCATAGGCTTTGGCTAACATTTTTCCGTACTGACTTTCATTGGATTTCAATAAATCATCACGAAACTCATCCTTGGGTGAAGTGAAAGGATGATGACGAGCCACCCAACGTTTTTCATCCGGAGAATACTCAAGCAAAGGAAAATCAACAACCCACAAAAATCGATCCTTCGATGTATCGATCAAATTCAGTTCGCGTCCCAGATGATTTCTTAAGGTCGACAAAGAGGCACACGCGATTTCATAATCATCCGCTACAATCACGGCCCCATCGCCCATTTTAGCATCCAAGGTCACCAACATATTTTTCAATTGCTCTTCACTAAAAAACTTAGAGACCGAAGAGGTGATCACTCCAGAGGATTCCCACTTGATCCAAACCAAACCTTTTGCTCCTGATTTTTTAGCAAGGTCTGTCAGCTTATCCCACTGTCCTCGAGAAAAACCACCGGCGCCTGGAACAATGAGTCCCCGCACGATACCACCACGTTTTAGGGCATCTTCAAAAACTTTAAATCCTGCATTCAGAACAAAAGTTGAAAAATCACGAATTTCCATTCCAAAACGAATGTCCGGTTTATCATTTCCATAACGATCCATGGCCTCTTGAAAAGTCATGCGTGGCACTTCGCCAATATCTACGTTTTTCACCACGGTCCAAATTTTACGCAACAATCGCTCATTTAAAGCCATGATGTCTTCTTGTTCGATAAAGGACATTTCCATATCGATCTGAGAAAACTCAGGTTGACGATCGGCCCGTAGATCTTCGTCACGAAAGCAACGAGCTATTTGAAAATACTTATCATAACCCGCAATCATCAATAGCTGCTTTAGCGTCTGAGGAGACTGCGGAAGAGCATAAAAATGACCCAAATTCACTCGCGAGGGCACTAAATAATCCCGAGCCCCCTCAGGTGTTGATTTATATAAAATGGGAGTTTCTACCTCTAGAAAACCATCATCAGACAAAAAAGTCCGCACCAACTGTGTGACTTGATGTCTTAATTTTAGATGTTGAGTTAACCTCGGAGAACGTAAATCTAAATAACGGTACTTCAAGCGCAGCACTTCGTTAACATTGGTATCATCGACTTGAAAAGGCGGCACTTCGGCTTCACTTAAAATTTGACACTGCAGAGCTTCGATTTCGATCTCCCCAGTCGGTAGCTTTGTGTTCTTCATCCCGTCCGGGCGGTTTTTAACAATGCCCTCGATGGCGACAACATATTCGGCCCTTAGGTTTTTTGAATCTTTCATCTTTTCATTTTTAGGATCTAATACCACCTGTACAAGACCCTCTCGATCCCGTAAATCAATAAAAACCAAACTTCCATGATCTCTTCGGCCATTCACCCAGCCCATTAATACAACTGTATTTCCACTTAAATTTGAACGCAAAGAACCACAATAATGAGTTCTTTTTAACTTTGTTAAAAATGCCATAGTTCACTTTCCTATTCTGAGAAAAAGATGCGATTAAGCTTAAAAATTTAACTCTTTTTATAGATTTTTTATAGTTTTATTTTTTCAAAGGATCTTTTTTAGTTTGGAAAATGACGACAAGCTTCGTCATACTCTTTCCACCAGTCCTTTAAGCGATCCATATTTTCAATTCGGGGCTCATCGCCAGAACCTGCCATTCTTAAATACTCCATCAAAAGTGGTCGAAAATGAGGATGCGCGCATTTCTCAATCATCAGTTGAGCTCTTCGACTTGGTGAAAGAATTTCTGTATTTAAAACCACGCCTTGTTCAGTCACAATACACTTTATATCATGTTCCGTATGATCAATATGACGAACATAGGGCATCACACAGCTGACCACACGGCCGTCTTTGAGACGTCGAATCGAAGGTGTGTGCATAATACTGATGTAAGCATTGCGCAGAAAATCCCCACTCCCACCTAAGCCATTTACAATTTTTGATCCATCTAAATGAGTTGAGTTGGCATGACCATAGATATCCACTTCAATAGGCGTATTCATTGCCACAACAAAAAGACGCGAAATAATTTCTGGAGAGTTAGAAAGCCATGTCGGCCGTAAAATGATTTTATCACGGGCTCGATCAAAATTATTTAAAAAACTTTTCCAACCTTCGTTTGAAAAGGACACCGCCGTCGCCGAGGCCACATCAAACTTTTCATCATTGTCCAAATACCGAAGCATTCCATCTTGAAAAACCTCTGTCCAAAAACGCAAACGCTTGAAATTGGATTCATACAAGGACCCCACAATCGCATTGGCAATATTGCCTACTCCAGATTGCAAGGGAGGAATTTTTGGTCCCCAGTTGTATCGCTTCTGGCAAGTCACTAAAAAATCAACCACATTGTCTGCAATTTTTCGATCCATCTCTGAGGTCGCCTTAAAAGAAACCCCATAGTCAGGAATTTTAGATTCAACCACTGCAACCACTTTTCTAAGATCAATCGGAACATGCAATGAGCCAACACGATCCCCCACATTTGTTACGGGCACCGGCCAGCCCACGCGCGGATAGACTCGCGGCTGTGTCATATCGTGAAAACCTGTATAATCTGGACCCGTCGTATTGACTTCAAGAATAATTTTTTTAGCTTTGGTGAGCGCTTCACCCGAAATACCGACCGATGAAGTTAGCACCACGCCCCCATCAGGTTTTACTCGAGAGACTTCAACAACTGCAAAATCAATTTCTCCATAAAATCCATACATCAAATTGCGTGAGAAGTGAGAAAGGTGAATGTCATTAAAATCCATCGATTTATCCAAAATCCGTTTTCTAGACTCTGGCGAGGACATATAGGGGGCTCGTTTTGCAATAAAGGGAGCCACCGGATCTTCAACCACTTCCGAAAGAGAAGCTCCGCTTAAAAGGGTGATTCTTGAATGAGGGGCTTCGGCAGCAAAATACTTGCCCAGAGCTGGTAAAAAACTCTTAGGCTCACCCGACTTAGTAAAACCACTGATCGCCAAGGTCGCCCCATCATGGATAAACTTGACCGCCTCTTCCACAGGCATAATTTTTTTATGTAACTCAAGACACTCTAAACGTTCCACCATATTCGACATAATAACCACCTTACGAATTGTGGTATTCTGATGTTGAATTACAAAAAAGTCATCAAATTAGTTTCAAATTAACCCACGAAATTGTTAATTTAAATATTCATACACAAGATTTGAAAGAAGTTGAATAGGATTGAGGATTGTTAAGGGCTTTTTAACCCTCTCTTTTTGAACTTCAGACATCCTCGCTCGAGATTT
>DAIRER010000338.1:0-2958 GCA_036795495.1 Pseudobdellovibrionaceae bacterium
TGCCGGCAAAAAAACTCGACAGCATAAAGGCACGCACTTTGGCTTGTGTTGTATTTACACCCAAGGACTCGGCAGCAATTTCATCTTCTCTTACACTTAAAAAACTTCTTCCATGGGAGCTTTTCATCAATCTATAGATTAAAAAATAACAAAGGACGGCCCAAAAAGAAGCCATAGAAAAAGAGGCTAAAAAATCGCCTATTGATAAAATTCCAGAGTAACCTCTGGCCCCACCTAAAAAATCCATATTCAATAAGGCCACCCGAACAATTTCACCAAAGCCCAACGTCACAATGGCTAAATAATCACCTTTTAATCTTAACGAAGGCTGTCCAACAAGAAAGCCAGCCAAGCCAGCCAGCAATCCGCCTGCCAAGATAGAAATAAAAAAATTAAATAAACCCAGCTGAATTCCTTGAACCACAAAAAAATCACTCAATATTGAAGTTGTATAGGCACCAATAGCCATAAAGCCCGCATGCCCCAAAGAAAACTGCCCCGTATAACCACTCACTAAATTTAAGCTCATGGACAAAAGAACATTCACCAAAAAAAACAATGTCGTAAGTTTTATGTAGTCATTGACTGAAAAATCTAGAATCAAACCTATAAATACAATAATCCCAAAAACAAGGAGAGGCATCTTTAGGGCTTTCATTAAACTTTCTCCGAAATATTTTTACCCAAAAGCCCCGAAGGTCTAAAAAGTAAAATAACAATCAGTAAACTAAATGCCAATGCATCTCTATAGGTACTTGAAAAATAAGCGACAACCATTTCTTCTGATAGGCCCATAATTAACCCACCCAACATGGCCCCCATAATATTACCAATGCCACCCAAGACAGCGGCAACAAAGGCCTTAACACCAATCATCATCCCCATGAGCGGATCAATTTTAGGATATTTAATTCCAACAAGCACACTTCCTACAGCAGCTAAAGCTGAACCCGCAATAAAGGTAAAAGAAATAATTCGATTTACATTGATTCCAAATATACTAGCGACAGAAGCATTCACACTCACGGCTCTCATCGCTTTTCCGGTCCGTGTATGATGAATAAAAAAGTGCAATAAAAACATTGATATTAAACTTACAACTAAAACAACAACATCAAAATTCTTTACATCGACTCCACCCAGATTCATAAACGTAGCATCTTCAATAATAACCGGAAAAACCTTTGGATCTGCTCCAAATACAAGTTGAGCCAAATACTGCAATAATAAACTTACCCCAATCGCTGTAATTAAATTATTCAACTTAGGGGCTTTTCTTAGTGGGCGATAGGCCAGGCGCTCAATCAGCCAACCCAACAAGGCACAACTCAAAATTGCAAATCCTAAAACCACCACAAACGAAATTAATCCCGGCTGGCTTTCAAGATTTAGCCACCGGGAAATGTAATAGGCAGCAAAAGCTCCAACCATATAAACATCTGCATGTGCAAAATTAATCAACTTAAGAATGCCGTAAACCATGGTATAACCAAGAGCAATTAACGCATAAATGCTCCCTAAACCAATACCATTAATAAGATGCTGAATCAGCTCTTGCATCTTTCCTTAAATCCTTTATGGAGAAACTGATGTTATATACTTTAGCTGTGTTCCTTGTACTTGAACCACAACAGCACTTTTTACGGCATCTCGATTTTCATTTAATGTGATTTTTCCAGTCACACCTTTAAAATCTGATGTTTTAGCTACTTCATCACGAATCGTTTCTGGTTTTAAATCCGAAGCCCGTGTCATTGCATTCGCCAAAATAAGAGCGGCATCATAACCTAAAGCGGCCATCGCGTCAGGAGTTTCATTGTATCTTTGTTTAAATCGAGTCACAAAATCCACAACAACAGGCTCTGTAGATTCAGTCGTATAATGAGTCGAAAAATAGTTGCCATTGACTGCGTCTTTACCAATCTCTGCTAATTTTGGACTATCCCAACCGTCACCACCCAATAGTACAGACTTAATTCCTAATTGTTTTGTTTGCAGAGCAATCAAACCCACTTCTGTATAATAACCAGGTATAAAAATTGTTTGTGGATTTTTTGCTTTAATTTGAGTGAGTTGAGCTTTAAAATCAATATCACCACTTTGATAACTTAAATCTTCAACGATTTCGCCACCCATTTTTTTAAATTCTTCAACAAAAACATTTGCCAAACCAACGCTGTAGTCATTTTTAACATCTCTTAAAATGGCAGCTGTTTTTAATCCCAAATTTTCTTTTGCAAATTTCGCCATCACTAAACCTTGAAAGGGATCAATGAAGCAGGTTCTAAAAATATACTCTCCCAGTTTTGTTACATCAGGATTTGTTGAGGCCGGTGTAATCATAGGAATTTTATTTTTATTTGCAATGGGTGCCGCCGCTTTAGATCGACCACTGGCAACTTCTCCAAGAAGAGCCACCACTTTATTTTGAGTAATAAGTCGAGTGACTGCTTGAGCCGCCTCATCGGGTTTTCCTTGATCATCTTCTGTGATCAATTTAATTTTTTTACCCTTAATTCCACCCTTTTCATTCACTTCATCAAAGGCCATACGAATGCCTTTATTCGTGCTGAGACCAAAGGTAGCTTCACTGCCCGTTAAAGAACCATACTCACCCACTAAAATTTCATTTTGTTTTTTTGTACATGATATGGACAAGAGCCCTGATAATATAAATGTAATTATTGGCGCTATTTTTCTATTCATAAATCCCCCTTAATGAAATAATTAACTCAATGTAAAGCTAAACTTCCTATGGGAACCTATGAAGGTCAATCTTTTATGTTGCCAATATATTGGATAAATCGACTAAGTCTAATGGTGTCTTTTTTTCTTTTGTAACAGCGTCTTCAAGGTTCACGCGCACCAAACGATCTCCATCAGTACCAATCATAATATTGCACTCGCCCTCAATAAGAGCCTCTACAGCCGACGCAGCCATACGACTCGCAATAATGC
>DAIRER010000339.1:0-2945 GCA_036795495.1 Pseudobdellovibrionaceae bacterium
AAAGGTTAACGAGAGGAATCGATGACATCTGCAGCGCTCATTTCAACAATTATTCTTGCTCCTTTGTTGGGGTTTATAATCAATGGTTTGAGATACAAAAAACATTCAGCCAATGTCGCTGGAGCTATTGCGAGTATTGCCGTGGGAATATCTTTTGTATTTTCATTAATTTCTTTTTTTAATTTGATTTCACTTCCCGAAGCGAGTCGAAAAATTTCAGCCAATCTATTTCCATGGATTCAGTTGGCGGGTTTAGATATTCAGGTAGGATTTAATATTGATCAAATCAGTGGCATTATGATTTTGATTATTACAGGCGTTGGATTTTTAATTCATCTTTTTTCCGTGGGATACATGCACCATGATAAGGGTGCTGCAAAATATTTTGCCTATTTAAATTTATTTATTTTCAACATGTTGTTGTTGGTCTTGGGGGACAATCTTTTAGTTATGTTTGTCGGCTGGGAGGGCGTTGGACTTTGCTCTTATCTATTAATTGGTTTTTGGTTTTCTGACGAGGCCAAGGCCGCAGCTGGGATGAAGGCTTTTATTACAAACCGAATTGGTGATGCGGGCTTTCTTCTCGGAATGTTTATTATATTTGTGACTTTTGGAACTTTAAGTTTTAGCGAGATCAATCTCCTCTCTGTGAATTCGATGGAGCTTTCTTGGGGTGCGCCTCTGACTTTAGCGACTTTGTTTTTATTTATTGGCGCTACGGGAAAATCGGCACAGATCCCATTATATGTATGGCTGCCTGATGCGATGGCCGGCCCAACGCCTGTTTCTGCCTTGATCCATGCGGCGACGATGGTGACAGCCGGAGTTTATATGATTATCCGTCTGAGCTCTTTGTTTATTGCAACACCTTTAACTATGCATGTGATTGCAGTTATTGGTGCTATAACCGCATTGGTTGCGGCAACGATTGGAATCACCCAGTGGGATATTAAAAAAATTCTTGCTTACTCGACTGTTTCGCAATTGGGATATATGTTTTTAGCTGTGGGAGTTGGAGCTTTTGGCGCAGCCTTATTTCATTTAATGACCCATGCGTTTTTTAAAGCCTTGATGTTCTTAGGCTCCGGAAGCGTGATCCATGCTATGCATGAAGAGCAGGATGTTCGTAAGATGGGGGGTCTAAAAAAATATCTACCCATTACCCATATGACTTTTTTAATGGGATGGTTGGCAATTATTGGGTTTCCATTGTTTTCTGGGTTTTTCTCAAAGGACGAAATTTTATGGATGAGTTTTCACTCACCCTTGGGTAGTCCCTGGTTATGGGTTGTAGGACTTTTGGGTGCGATGATGACGGCCTTCTACATGACTCGATTAATGGCGTTAACCTTTTGGGGAAGCAGTCGGGTGGATAAAAAAATTCACCCTCACGAATCACCTCCGATAATGTGGATTCCTTTAGCTATTTTAGCGGTGCTTTCTGTGGGCGCGGGCTGGATAGGAATCCCTCATGTGATAGGTGCGGTATTGCCTGGGCATCCTGAGAATTTATTAGAAAATTGGTTGCATTTGTCTGTGGCAAAAATTCCAGGACTTCAAGAGGCTGAGGCTAGCTTAGAGTGGACTTTGATGGGTACCTCGGTAGTTTTAGCTCTTTCTTCGGCTTTTGCGGCCTATCACATTTATTGTAAAAAGCCAGATATTGCTAAAAGGTTTGCCGAAAAAATGTCAGGTCTTCATAGAGTTATTTACAATAAATATTTTGTCGACGAGGCCTACTTTAAGTTTATCATCAATCCCTTGATCGAAAATTCAAAGCGGCTTTGGTATTATGTCGATGTACGCATAATCGATAAAACAACTTATGTTGTTTCGGATCTAGCTCGGGATATGGGCGAGTTAGGAAAGTGGGTTCAATCTGGAAATCTGCAACAGTATTTAATGTATTTAGTTGTGGGTATTGTTGTAATTTTTAGCTTTGTATTAATGAGGTAGAAGATGTTGTCGTTAATTGTTTTTTTACCGATTTTGTTTGCGATATTGATTCAATTTTTCAACTCGTCAAAACAAATTCGTGTGGCTGCAGTAGCTTTTTCTTTGATTGAGTTTGCACTGACGCTTTTTTTATTTCAGCTCTTTAATCCAGATTCGGCGGCCATTCAGTTGGTTGAAAAAAGAGTTTGGATTGAAAGATTTGGAATCAGCTATTTTTTAGGTATTGATGGAATCTCTTTTTGGCTTGTCGTGATGACCAATTTTCTAATGCCTATTATTTTATTATCCAGTTGGTCTTCAATAAATGATAAAATTAAGGGCTTCTTTTCGGCTATGTTTGTTCTTCAATCGGCTATGTTAGGAAGCTTTTTAGCTTTAGATGCGATTTTATTTTATTTATTCTGGGAGCTGTCTTTGGTGCCTATGTATTTTATCGTAGGTATCTGGGGTGGAGAGCGTCGCATTTATGCTACGTTAAAGTTTTTTATTTATACGATGGCCGGCTCTGTACTGATGTTGGTGGCCATGATCTACATGATGCATTTAACTCAGGTGAATTTAGGTACGATGAGTTCAAGTTTATTGGATTTTTACAGTCTTAAAATTCCATTTATTGGTGGAACTTTATTAAGCTTACAATCTGTTTTATTTTTTGCCTTTGCGATTGCCTTTGCGATTAAAGTTCCTTTGTTTCCTTTGCACACGTGGTTGCCAGATGCCCACGTTGAGGCTCCAACTCCGGGTTCAGTGATTCTTGCGGGCGTGATGTTAAAGATGGGGACCTATGCTTATTTAAGGTGGGTGATTCCTCTATTTCCAGAGGCCTCAGAGTACTGGGGTTGGCTATTTATGACCCTAGGTACGATTGGAATTATTTATGGGGCTTTGGTGGCGATGGTTCAAAAGGATATTAAAAAACTGATAGCGTATTCTTCGGTTTCACACATGGGCTATATTGTTCTGGGACTTTTTGCGATGAGTTCACTTTC
>DAIRER010000340.1:0-2934 GCA_036795495.1 Pseudobdellovibrionaceae bacterium
CAACAGCTACGGCTATATTAAAGAACAATTCAGGATTTGGAGTCATCGGTCATTGCTCACGAGAAAATATTGAAGAGTCAATTGCAGGCGCAATTGAAGAGGCTTGTCGAATGGCTCATCACGTTTTATTGAATAGCTACCTTGAAGATTGTGAAACAATGAATTTGCAAATTTCAAAGAAAGTTAATCCTGGTGCTCATGGAGTTTATTATGCACATCAGGAGCCGTTTCCAAGTTGGCTGTTCGGAAGCACATTAGACTTTAATGCGGCAAAGGCTGAATGGACTAAAAAGTATCATGAATTACAGCAGAATATTGAAAAATTTCAAACGAGACTGGTTTGCGAAGAACCTCTATTCGTAGTTCAGGCCTTATCGGACTCTACGATAGAATTGAACTGGGGAATCGAAGCTTCAGATGATTTAGAAAAGAGACTTGTGGGGAAGATGCCCAAAGAATTACGGCCAATGGATGGATTTAATTTGGCACCACATATTGTTCCTTAAATGGGGGAGGTTTTATGAAAACAAAAAAGACAACAGCGTTTAATGCTCTTGTGGCGGCTGCGTTGCTCGGAGTATTGCCAGCGCATGCAATGGATCAATCGGAGGGACGTGATTTCGTGCCCTACGAACAGCTACAGCCTGAACAAAGAATGATTCTTCAAGAGAAAGTTAAGGCGCTTTTGGAGCACTTTAAGATCGACTTCAGTTCCGTAAAGGTTGGAATTGATTTGGATGGGAATTTGATTCTGAAGGGGCGTACTCTAGAGGAAATTAAATTAAATCCCGCAGGAACCCCAACATGCTGGACTATTTAACAAAATGGCGAAAAGTATTTATCCTTTTGATTTTTCTTTTCTCTGGAGTTTGTATGGCTGCAAGTAATTCCAAATCAATTCATACATATATGTCATATGGGCTTCCTATTGATCCGTCAAACGTGCGGACTCTGGTTGACTTGGATTTGTCCTATGCGCTTGGAGCAACCTTGACGGAGTGGAGCGATTCACGGGAGCTTGTTTCTGGAATTGCAAAATCGTGGGAGTTCAGTGGAAAAAATGAAATTAGTTTTAAACTAAGGGATGGGCTCAAATGGTCTGATGGAGAGTCAGTTACTGCGAGTCAAGTAGTCGCCAGTTTGAACCGGGCAAAGAAACTACACGGTGAATCCCTTAAGAGTCTTTTTGAGCAGATAAGGGAACTTTCCGCTCCGGAAAAAAACCTGGTTAAGTTGTTATTGGTGACAGACGCCGCTAACAGTGGAGTTTTGGCAAAACTTACTGAGCCTATGTATGGCCTTTTATATATCAAGGAAAATGGTGATCTAGATCTTTCAAAAACAGTCGGTCCATTTAAACTTGTGAAGGCAAGCGAAGAATTGATTGAGATGGGCCAAAATGCTAATTGGTTCAAGTACAATCCTAAGATGGCCGAGAAGGTTTTAATCAAGCGCCCTCCAACTGGCGAAGAAGTTCAAGGCCGATTCGCAAAAGACGAATGGGTCAATCTGATGACATCTTCTTCCCTAGTTGAGCAGTCTGTTAACGATCTATTTATTAAACACCATTTTTCAGTTTGGAATCGAAGTCTAGATAAGATCTTCTTTTTGTCTCCAGGGCCAAAAACGACGAATGATGAAGGACGTGAGCTTTTTAAATATTTAAACAAGTCCCTAGATCGGTCAACGCTAACCTCTGGGCTGAGTGGGTTTAATTTGACACAACAGTTTTTTCCAGCGGGGTATGTACTCTTTGATCCCGAGTTCAAAAAGTCATTAAACCAGGCGTCTTTGCCAAAGGCATTCCAGAATCGTCCAATTAAGATTCTTGGTGTGTCATCTAGGCTCAATGTACGCCTAAAGGAAAACCTTAAGATTGCTGTCAGAAAAGCGACTGGCAATGATCCTGAATTTAAGCTCGTGCAGCTCAACGAGTTTGAATCTGCGCGAGCTGCAAATGACTACGATTTTTTAGCAGGAGCACTTCCTGTTAACGATCCAAATGTCGAAGGAGCAATGGGATTCTTTTTTGGACTTAGTCCGTCAATAATTCCTGATGCAGGGTCTGATAGGCTGGCATTTGGAAGTCGAGTTAGTAAAGCAAAATTACTATCGAACCAGTCGGACCGAAATGGAGAGTACCGCAGGATTTTTTCAGAGGCGACTATTCATGGCTCTATAGTACCTCTTTTTCATTATTCAACAGTTGTCATAGCAAAAACTGGGATGGATTTAAGCTTGGTTCCAATGTCAGATGAAACTGTGGCATTTTCGAAGGTCAGATTTAAATGATTCAACTGAGATCGCTAAGAGAATATTTGGAGAAAAACATTCTAAAACAGTCAGGTTATGTTTTGGCTGTATTGTGTGTCGTGGCGATCTCAGTTTCCTATTTCGTATCAAGATATAAAGTCGCACAAGATATTCAGGATAGTGCTGCCGCTGTTGCTAAAGCATATCGAAGTCGAATTCTAGAGGGTGATATTAAAAATGCACAGGCTCAACTTCATGAGTTGTTGCACCTTCGCGAAAATGAACAGGTTTTGATTTTGGGTGCAGATCGACAACCGATTTATCGTGAAGTGGTATCTAGTCAAAGTGACATTCGTGATTGCAAAAGTGATACTCAAACTTGTGTCGATCTTACATCGGCAACAACTTACTTTCCTCTTTACTTTGATTCAGACCGAACTGCTCTTTACGGATATATTTATATTTTCAGAGAAGTACAAATCGACTGGCTATTTGTAGGCTTGGTGTTTTCAGTATTTTTAATCGGATATGGGTTGATCTATTTTGGGTTTTCAAATTTGACAAAGAATGCAGCAGAGAAGTTGGCAACTGAAATAGCATTATGGGCACAGCGATTAAATACCAATCCAAAAGATACCTCTACGTTGCCCTCAGCTCCATTTTCAGAGTTACAACCACTCA
>DAIRER010000341.1:0-2921 GCA_036795495.1 Pseudobdellovibrionaceae bacterium
TCAGTTAGATAACCCTTCTTTAAATGTTCGGTACCCAGGACTTAAGAAACAAAATCGTGTTATTGTTTTAGACCCCAAGGCCGCCGTTTTAAATCGACTGGAAGATTTTGAGCTGGCGAAAATTCATAAAAAAGAAAATCTTTTATTTGTTTTAGATGAACAGCTGAAAAATTCTTATTCAGACAGAAAAGATATCCATTTGGTTTTTGTTCCATTGATCATCTGAAGATGATTTTGATTTAAACATTCTTTTGGATAAATTATTTTCTTTGGGGATTTGTTCTGTTTTTGTGGAGGGTGGTGGGATCACCATCAGCGAGTTTTTAAGATCCAAGCTTGTACATCGTCTTTATGTATTTATGGCCCCGGTCTTACTGGGTGCTAAGAGCGGTGTGAGCTGGACAAAGACTTTAGATTTGTCAGACATTCAGGACCGTCTGCGCTTAAAGAACGTCAAAACTCAAAAGTACGGAGAGGATCTTCTTTGGACGGGTGTTCTTTAGGGGCGGAAATAATGATTGATTAAAAAAAGAATTGCAACAAATGCTTATAAATTTAGCATTTAATTATGTTGAGTCTGATGTGAAATTCAAAAATAACTACGTGAATTAACTTGAGTTAAATCACGAGTGACGTTTATTGCCTTACTATCAGGATCATAACATCTTGATTTTTAAAATGACCTACTGTATATTACGCGAAATTTAACCGTTTCGAGTTTGAATAAAGGGAAATCAATCCCACAACCATTGGAACGATACCAATGGTTGAAAAGGGACCTTCAATGAAATTCATATTTAATGTTTCCGAATTTTCATGCTTTAGATACTTAGGTATTCTTGTGGTTTTCTTTACCATCTCAGTGTTTGGACAGGTAAACTATTTAGCAAGTCCAATTCAAAAACTCTCGTTAGATTGGAAAAAACTCGAAGGCCACTCCACTCCTATGCCCACACCCTATAGTGAAGAAAGCCAAAATATTAACTTCTGTTATGGATTTTCGGCCGCAACTTTAATAAATCAGATGCTTTATGTAAAAAAAGCCGAAGCTTACCAGCCGATTTCATTGTTGGATTTATCCACAAATGGACTTGGAATGGGCATCATAGAAATGGGTTTGGGTGAAAATATGGAACCAAAACCCGTATTTGATGATCTTGGTAATTTTTATCGCGTTCTTATATACGGCTCTCTTAAAAGGCGAGTTGCGCTAGAAAGCTGTTTGCCTTTCGATCGCCTAAATATTTTGAAAAGCTCTAATCCTAAAAGAACTGACGACATTAAGAATTTTTTGCAATTATTGGCGTCTCCTTTTTCGAATGACCCTAGTATTACAATGGATATATCTTCGGCTGCGGATAAAATTCTGACTTTAGAGCCTAAACTAGGGCTTTCAAAAATGGATATAGAAGATAAGTTAGCTAAAGCCAAAGTACAGTCTTTTGATGACTTGCTATCGTTGATGGCAAAGATCTTGGTTCCAAATAATTGCATCAAGGAGCGAGTCGAAATTCCCGAATACACAGTCACACAAATAAAATTAAATTTTCTAAACCGACCTCATATCTCAAAGTATTTTATGGATATTTTAAATCGCAATAGACCGTTAAGTTGGGCATTTTGTATTAATTCTGTTTGTGATCAACAGCATGTCCTTTTGATCGCTGGGTGGAGAAAAATATGTGGCATTGATTCTAATGAATGTCGCTTGCAGTTTCTTTTAAGGGATTCAGGTACTCAGGTTTTTGCTACAGCTGGCGACTACTGGGTCGACGAATCAGTTATTCATAAAAAAATGGACGTCATGCTTGGAAACTATGAAGAACTGAAATCAAAAAACATGCTTCCAGATATGATAGCCAACTTAGAATATTAAAAATAAAAGTTCAACAACCCCACCTAGTTGTTACCAAATGTCGACGCGTAAAAACTGTCCACGGTATATCAGGGGCTAGAAGGGAACAAGGTTACGAAAGTATACTTGATCGGCGGTCCAGCAGTTGAATGTAAGATTTTTTTAGCTCCATAGACATAAAGCTGGTTTCAATAATGACCTTCATTTTTGGGATAGAGCTTAAAATCCTTTCAAAGCTATTTTCAATGGATTTCTCATTCATTTTGAGATTTTTTCCAAGCGAGACGAAATCAGATTTTTTTAGGTTTGCTTTTTTTCCATTCACAGTAAGAGCCATTTCTTCTTTGTCTGCGGAGAGCAATAGTTTTGTGGATAACAAGTCATAGGCAGGTGAAAGCTTTATATAGTTGTCTTCATTTTGAAATAATGAAAAATTTTTTAAATGCATGTCTGCATTTCCAGAAAGAAAAGAAAATATGTTGATATCAAAGAAGCTGATCGCATCAAGGCCAGGATTTGATGCGAATTTTAAAATAATTTTTCCGGCTTTTTCTGTCGATGAATCGTATTTATTGGCAGTCAAAAGCTCGCTGAGTTGACAGAAGTCTTCCATGGCTATTTTTTTTTTGTTTTTTTCTCGATCGAATCGTTTTGTTACGTAGGCGAGTTCCCCTGATTTTAATTTAATTAGGTCGTGCTTTGCGGTGGTAATTCCTGCAATTTCGGCCATATGCATGGTTGCATCTTCGACAACTGAAATATCAGGAAATATTTTTGTTGGTGGCTTCAGAATAAAGTTTCCCCAGAGTCCAGAAATCATAAGTCTGTGGCTGGGGTCCCCTTTATACTTTTCTAAATCCACAGATATTTTTTGCTGAACTCCGGTGAGACCTAGGTGATGAGCGATTGCGGATAGGAAGAATAATGCCCCTAAACCGAGCCTATTCAAAGTATCCTATCCGTCAATTGTGAATATTTCCTCATGATTTTTGTTGGTTTTCAAGTGGGTATCAATAGAATTCTAAGTTGAGGATTTGAAATCTTAACTTTTAATGAGTTTTTTGAG
>DAIRER010000342.1:0-2912 GCA_036795495.1 Pseudobdellovibrionaceae bacterium
TTCGATTATGCAAACCAGCGCTTCGCAAGGCATGATCCTTTTTGAAAAATACATTGATGACTTAGTAAAAAAAGGTAAAGTTTCTGCGGCAGATGCTCGAACCTTTTTGGGTTCTGTGGTAGAAAGCGAAACCACAAAATCTGTAATGAAAACTGGATAATTGTTTTTTTCTAAAAGCTCCAAACAAGAGTAAATCCACCAGGATGTGATAAAAGACCCTCAAGTTGAACCGGCGGCTTTGGTTTTAAAGCCTGCGCTTCAACATTTGTACTTTTATATAAAACATACCCTCCACCAGCGAGCAGCCCCAACAGAGCCCCTATATTAATGTTATTTGTATGATCTTGTGGCTTATCGTAAAAGGGAAGAGTGCTTAAACCTAAAACCGCACCACCAATACTCGAAAAAATAGTGAAAGCAACACCTCGTCTCACCGTCATTTCGGACTCTGCCTGGGCTTGATTTCCGAATAGAAATAACGCCAAAAGTAAAGATAGAGTGAATTTCATTGAACTATTCTCCTTTTTGAGGTCTCGTTTTGTCAGAACTGGTTTATTAGGTCTCGTTTTATCATTTGAGGCTAAGAAAAACAAACGAGTTCTACGGGAGGCTTTTATGAATAAAAAACCAGAAGGATTAAGCCCTTTTATAGACCATACTCTACTTAAACCTGAGGCCACCCATGAACAAATCCTTCATCTTTGCGAAGAAGCACTGAAATTTGAATTTTTTAGCGTCTGCGTGAATTCTTCTTATGTTTCCACGTGTGCTCAGTTTTTAAAAAACTCAAATGTTAAGGTCTGCTCTGTCGTTGGATTTCCACTGGGAGCCATGAATACTCTTGCAAAAGCTTACGAAACAGCTCTTGCCGTTAAAGAGGGGGCTCATGAAATTGATATGGTCCTGTCGATTGGGGCGCTTAAATCCAAAAATTATGACTATGTCCTTGCAGACATCCAAGCCGTTGTCCAGGCAGCTCGTGGCGCCACGGTAAAAGTCATTATTGAAACCTCTCTCCTTAATCAAGAAGAGAAAGTTTTAGCTTGCCAAATCAGCGAGCGGGCCGGAGCTCACTTTGTAAAAACATCGACAGGGTTTTCAGGGGGTGGCGCAACTCTTGAAGATATTGAACTCATGAAAAAATCCTGCGGACCTGAAATGAAAATTAAAGCCAGTGGTGGCATTAAATCCTCAAAACAGGCTTGGTCCCTTATTGCTGCTGGAGCCCATCGGCTAGGAACAAGCTCTGGCGTTACACTTGTTCAAAACGAACTCTCCACAGAAGGTTATTAGGATATATATTTATGGACTATATTCCGGCGGAACTGATTAAAAAAAAAAGAAATGGCGAAGAACTTACAGAAGATCAAATTAATTTCTTTATAAACCAGTACACTCAGCAAAATATTCCCGATTACCAAATGTCGGCCTTACTTATGGCGATTTATTTTAAGGGAATGTCATCATCAGAAACCTATGCTCTTACAAAAACCATGTTGAATTCGGGTCGCGTTGTCGACCTAAGCTCTATTTCAGGATTTAAAGTCGACAAACACAGCACGGGCGGGGTGGGGGATAAAACAAGCCTTATTTTGGGACCGATCGTCGCCTCCGCTGGCGTTGCCGTTCCAATGATTTCGGGTCGTGGACTGGGTCATACGGGGGGAACCTTAGACAAACTTGAAAGCATCCCTGGATTTAATGTCCAACAAAGTCTTGAATCTTTTATTCAACTCATCCAAAAAACAAATCTGGGTCTTATTGGGCAAACCTCAGAAATCTGCCCTGCGGATAAAAAACTTTATGCCCTTAGGGACGTCACAGCTACGGTTGAAAGTCTTCCTCTGATTTGCGCTAGTATCATGTCCAAAAAAATCGCTGAAGGCATTGATGGTCTTGTCTTAGATGTAAAATTTGGATCTGGTGCTTTTATGAAAAGCTCTGACGAGGCTATAGCTCTTGCGAAAAATCTTTCAGAAATTGCCAAGTTTTACGGAAAAAAAGTAACAGCACTCATTACAAACATGAATCAGCCTTTGGGTAAATTTATTGGCAACTCTTTAGAGGTTCAAGAATGTCTCGATATTATGTCTGGAAAATCCGGATTGAATGAACGCGGGCATGATATGTATGCTGACACTCGAGAACTGAGTCTGATTCTTTCGGCGCATATGTTATTTCTAGCAAAAGCCTGTGACAGCTATGAAAAATGCTATCTCTTGGCTCAAGAAAAATTATCAGATGGTTCGGCCCTTAAAAAGTTTAAAGAAATTTGTCTTGAACAGGGCGGGAGTTTAAAAGACCTACCCCAATCCAATTATAAAACAACTCTTTACTCACATCAAAGTGGATTTATTCAAGCTCTTCATACTGAACAAATTGGTGTGGCTGGTCTTTTACTTAAGGCGGGTCGACTGAAAACAAGTGATATTATCGATCCAAGTTCAGGAATTGAATTGCACGCCAAAGTGGGTGAGCGCGTTGAGCTCAATGATGCTCTCTTCACTGTTTATGGACCAAATGCTGCGGCTGTCGAAAGTGCATTGAGTTTATTGCAACAGTCTTATATTATTTCAGAACAGAAACCAAAAACAGAGGATCTTATTTTTAAGATCCTCTAACGGGAGTGAACGTGATCGTAAAAAAGCTTCAAGAAACTGTAGACTTTATCCGCTCAAAAACAGCGATGAAACCCAAAGCGGGAGTTGTTTTAGGCTCTGGCCTGGGAGCTTTTGTTAAAGAGATCCAGGTAGAGTGTCAAATCCCTTATGGAGAAATTCCTAACTTCATTCCGCCCTCTGTAGAGGGGCATTCTGGAAATTTGATCTTTGGCTCAATTCAGGGAAAGTCCGTGGCGATCTTGCAGGGGCGCATTCATTTTTATGAAGGCCACGAGATGGAGTCTGTTGTTT
>DAIRER010000343.1:0-2907 GCA_036795495.1 Pseudobdellovibrionaceae bacterium
AGCCGAGTCTTTATATGATTTTCTAAATACAACAAAGACAAATCAAAAATTACGAACCATTGAAAAAAACTCTTCATTATCTGGAATAGCCCTTAGTCCAATCCATGAAATTTTTCCGTCTTATTTATTAGAAAATTTAAAAAAAGGATTTGAAAAGTTCAATCAATCCATGAAGGGATTTATTCACGAAAAAGCCACTGTTTATGGAGTGGAAAGTCGAACTTCATGCCCCCTTAGAATTGCTAGAGATTCTGAATCATTAGAAAGTGTATCTCATAAAGGACTTTACCCAGCTGGAGAGGGTGCGGGTTATGCCGGAGGAATCACTTCTGCCGCCTGTGATGGAGTTCGAATTGCCGAAGAAATTATAAAAAAAATGACTTGATTTTCATTTCGCCGATCTTCATCATCGGAGTCTAAGATGAAATGATTCATCTTCACGTTTCGGAGGAACTATGAAAAAAATGAACTCAATAATAACAACAGCCATTTTAGCAGGACTTGTTTCTGGACAATCCGCTCTTGCAACTGAGCATGAAAAAAAGAATGAAGCTGCTGCTGAAAAAAGTGCAGACCATAAATGTGGAACAAAAGCGGGTCAAAAAGATGATTCAGCTTGTGCTGCAAAAAAAGATATGAAGAAAAACAAAAAAGCAGCCAAAGAAACAACTGAGGCGGCTAAAGAAACAACTGAAAAAGTTGATGAAAAAGCCAGCTGTGGAGAAGCTACTTGCGGCGGAAAAACAAAATAGTGTGACAACGGTCCCCTATTTAGGAGTGGGGGTTGGCCTTCGCCGCCCCTATTTTTCCCAATTTGAATCTCAAGTTCCAAAAGTCGTACACTGGGTCGAAGTTATAGCCGAAAACTACACCCCTCTAAAAGACGGAACCCTTAAAAAAAATCGCATTGAAAAACTTCTTAAAGTGAGAGAACAAGTTCCTGTCGTTTTACATAGCGTTTCCCTTTCCCTGGGCTCAACCCAAAAAATTGATTTACAATTTCTCAATCATTATAAACTTCTTATTGATATAATTAAGCCTCCTTGGATTTCTGATCATCTTTGTTTTACAAATCATCATGGCATTGAAAGTCATGATTTATTGCCCCTCCCCTACACAAAAGAAAGCCTGAATACTTTTGTAAATAAAATTGATTTCCTTCAAAGTAAATTCAAAGTTCCGTTTTTAGTTGAAAATGTATCTAGCTACCTTGAGTTTAAAGATTCTGAAATGGAAGAGTGGGATTTTATAAACCAAATTCTTAAGAAAAGTGGTTGTGGGTTACTTTTAGATATTAATAATGTTTATGTCAGTTCTATAAATCATGGATTTTCTGCTAAACATTTTCTAGAAAAAATAAATAAACATTCTATCGCTCAAATACATCTCGCGGGACATTACAATCGTGGAGATATTCTTATTGATACTCACGCCGAAAGTATCTGCGATGACGTCTGGACACTCTACCAGGACTTTATTAAAACAAACGGCTCCTTTAACACTATGATTGAACGTGATGATCAATTTCCACCCTGGTCTGAAATTGAATTGGATTTAAAAAAAGTTGAAAAGATTCTAAAAAATGCAAAAAAATAATCTAAATCTAACCCAAAAGTATTTAATTAAAAACTTACTGGATCCCCAAAATAAATCAAAGGATTTATTATCAAAATTTAACGGAACCTCTCAACAAATTAAAACGGGTATGGATGTCTATAAAAACGCCTACCGCCTACGTTTGATTGAATCCATAACCTCTGATTTTCAATATTCAATAAAAGCCCTGGGTGTAAGAAAATTTAATAGTTTATGCCTTACATATATTTACAATCAGCCTTCAGAGTTTCATGATCTTTTAGACTACAGTCATCAATTTCCAGAGTTCTTAAAAAAAAATAAAAAACTCATTTTAAAAACCCCATGGATTATTTCTTTACTTCTCTTTGAACGAGCCCTAAACCTTATATCCTTAGGATCTTCTAAATCTAATTCTAAATCTAATTCCATTTTGGAAACGTCACAAATCCAGCTAAAGTCTTCAGCTCAATTGTTGACCTCGACCTACGATTTAAACAAAGCCATATCTCATCAAAGAATAAAAGCTTTACCTAAAATTAAAACTTACTATCGCATTTCAAAATCTGGATCAAAAATCTACTTTCCAAAAATTTCGAAAGCAGAGTATCTAATTCTTAAAAAATTAGAATCTAAACATTCCATAAGTGAATTAAGCCACTCGATTTCAAGTAAGACCCTTAATCACCTTTCGGGTTGGTTTTCTGATTGGATTAAAGAAGGTGTTATAGAAATCGTTTCAGATCCTCGGATTTAGGGATTTCACAAGTGGGTTTTGCAAATAAGATCAATCTATTTTTAGCAATAAATTCATAAATAAAATCACGCAATCTGATTGGAAAAAGTCTAAAAAATCGAACAAAAAAGTTATAGTGCTTAATAGCCGTTAAGGCTTCTAAAAAGGCCTCTGATTTTTCATAAACCTGTGTTTGATCCCAGTAAATCAATGTGGATAAATAGGGATTTTTTAACGGATAGTCATTTAAAAAATCACGTGCTTCTTTCTTTTGAAGAGGGCAAAAATATAGTTTTTTTTCACGATCCCATTGGATCAAAGTTTTTACAGAAAAGTGACATAAACCACAATCTCCATCGTAAAAAACAATATTTTTATTTCTAAAAGTATCTAGCATAACAACTCAATCATATAAACTCAACTTCTGCCTCAATAGGAAAATGATCAGAGCCCTTGATCTCATGATGAATTAAAGAGGTTTTCAGTTGAAAACCCCGCAAAAAAAGATGATCTAACTTTAAGGTCCTATCGTCTTTTAAAAAGTCGACATGTTCAAGATCTAAATCTTTCATAATGTTTTTTAAAATGAGGTATCG
>DAIRER010000344.1:0-2900 GCA_036795495.1 Pseudobdellovibrionaceae bacterium
GTTTTATATATTGAAAAAAAAGGCGCCAAGTAATTCTATGAATCTACTTTTTTTGTTTTTTATCAATTTTACTCAGGCACAACAACAACCCGCCAATATTGAGTTTTTGGGTCGAGCCACCCACCCCACATCAAATGTGTTGCTTTATATAGAACGACATCGAGGCTTTCGACAGCCCGATGGTAGTTTTACATGGATCTCCAGTACCTATGAAGATCCTAAGGGGAATATTTTTGCACGCAAAAGTTCCATCTTTAACCAGCATAGGACGATTCCAGAACACACTTTTACGGACAGTCGTTTTAAACTTTCTGAAAAAAGCACAGTTCATCCGTCACTTCTTAAAGTCGAAATTGAGCGCACGATCGATGGGAAAACCAAGACAGGTTCAATTGCCATTAAAGAAAACTCCGTTGCCGGCCAGGGCTTTCATAATTTTATTGTTAAAAATTTTGAAAAGCTGAAAATCCATTCAGAGACAATTTCTTTTATTTTGATCCCCAAAATGGATGAATATTCCTTTCGCATCAGTCTGGATCCAACCTTTCCCTCGGGTGAAGACGTGCGATTTAAAGTTAACTTAAAGAATTTTTTATTGCGTTCTTTTGTTAGCCCCATTTTTTTAAGTTATAATTCGCAAAGTAAAAAATTGCTTGAATTTAAAGGCCTGTCGAATTTGGATGATTCGCAAGGCCGCTCTCAAGAAGTACTAATAAAATACCAGTATTGAGGCGATTCAATTTTAGCGGTTTGTCCGGATCTCAAAAAGATCGATTTATTATAAATGATATTTTAGAATTACTTGGGTAAAAATTTGGTATCGTTCCTAAACATCTTTTCTTTTTTTGTTTTTATTTTAAAATAACGGCAATTCAAGGGGCATGATCAGTACGGCGCAGGAGTAAAAACAGATGTACAAACTTCAGTGGTGCAAATTTTATCCGCTATTCGGACAAAATTGAAAATAATTTCATATACATAAAAGGTCTTATCAAAAAATATAAAATTTCTTTTCAAAAATTGACTTTATTAAAAGTTTAGGAGGATAATCGTGACACAAAAAAGGACCCCCATGCCGAAAGTATCAAAATCGAAAGCTTCTCATATTTCTAAATCAACTTCTCATGCAAAAAAAAATCCTATTCTCCTGTCTAAAGACTTACCAGCTACCATGGAAGTGATTTACGAAATTAAAAAAATCGTTGATATGGAGGCCCGCTCAAATAAAAAAAGATTTGAAGCTGTCGATAAAAGATTCGAAGCTGTCGACAGAAGATTTGAATCTGTCGATAAAAGATTTGATACCTTAGAACTGAAAATGAATTCACGATTTGATAGTATGCAAGCAGATATGCATAAAATACAGGCAGATATGCACAAAATGCAGGCGGATTTGCATCGAATGCTTGTGTTGATGGAAGAACAAAATGCTAGGAACAAGTATGTACTTGATGGACATACTCTTCTCAACGATCGAATGGATCGCCTCGAGTCAAATGTGGATCGGAGATTTCTTGAAATTGAAGCAGTCGTTTCAATTAAAAAAGCTGAAGCCTAAAATGAGAAGACTTTAGTAATTACAGATTGCATTTTTAAAATCCTCCATAGCGTTCTTTATTGATTTTCTTTGCAAGTGCTGCCAGGCTTATAAAAATTGTGAAGGAGGGATTTATGAATGAAAAAATATTTTTGGGGTTAGTTGTTTTTTTGAGTGGTGTCTTGGCTCATGCGGGAGTGCATCTTGATTTTCGTGGGGATTATAAGTCGGATGCCGCTTATAAAAATTCATCAAATACAGAAGTATCGTCTCAACAAAAAATGACACTCTCCCGTTTGCGATTGATTTACTCTGGTCAGTTTAATGAAAAGGTTTCCTTTTTTTCGAGATTTAATTTTCAACAGGGTTTTATAAATGATCCCACAAATACCTATCAAGATGGCGTGACTAAGGCGATAGATGCGGCAGAAGTCACTCAAAAAATGGGAGAGAATATCAATTTAACATTTGGAAAAATGGCAAGCAGTATGATGAGTGCCTGGGAAGGGCAAACCAGTCCCGGAGATTTTTATTTTGCTTCAAGTCTATATTATTTTCCAAACTTAACGGGTGCAAAGTTAGAGTATAAGTTCGATGAGCCTCACGCTGTTTATCTGTTGGTGACGGATTACGATCAAAACCCCACAGATGCCACTCAAAATCGAAATGCTTTGGGCTTAGCTTATAAAGGTTTCTTTTTAGATAAGGCATTGGGTTTCATATTAAGTTATCATGCACTTCCCACAACAACGTCCTCTGGAGATCAAACCAATTCTTATCTGGCGGCAGGTTTAATGTATAAAATTGAAAATATTTATGTGGATCTGAACTATCTTTCTCGGACGCAACCGCGTTTAGGATTTGGGTCATCTGATTACGTAGTTGGCAGTTTTGTTGGAACTTTAAAATATTTTTGGAATGAGTGGACTCCTATGATGAAGCTTGAATCTACAAATTTTTCGAAAGACTCAATAGGGATTACTAATAATGTCTTAACTTATAATTTGGGAGTTGAATACAAACCCGTAGCCAATGAAAATCTTCGATATCATTTGCAATATGTTTCTAAAACAACATCGAATGACAGCACAAATCCTTCTACAAACCCCACGGTCACTCAAAATACATTATATGCAGGAATTCGTCTGGTCACGCCCTAGGGGCAGCCTAGGCTTTTTAAAGATCCCAGGCCCAACCGGCTTTGATCATCATCATAGAGGCGGTAACCGTGTCAGATGGAGAGAAATAATTGTATTCAAAGATCAGAGGAATATAATTATTTTTTCCTGTAAGGATATCCACACCAAGGGCCAGATTAACCACTTGGTTCATGGAAATTTTGTCCGTATTTAAAGCCGTACTG
>DAIRER010000345.1:0-2894 GCA_036795495.1 Pseudobdellovibrionaceae bacterium
GCTTTGCGGGATCCATAAGGAATTATTGCAAATGATTTCGATGTCAATTACGGCTTTTGACAACCGAGATATCTGCCCGCAAGTTATCCAACTAAAACGAGACATCACGAAAACAGAAATTCGCCTCAGAGAAAGCCATGTGCATCGCCTGAATAAGGGCGTAAAAGAATCCATCACAACAAGTTCTATTCATATTGATCTTTTGAGTGAGTACAAAAGAATTGCTGGATTAATTGCAAATCACTGCTATTAATAAGCAATATTAATAGCAGTCTTGTAAATTAATTTAAGTATTGATTCATTGTTGAGGTAGACTATGGAAATTAGAGATCCCGTTCACGGTTCAATGTATTTTTCTGATAACGAAGTTCAAATTTTAGATACCGTAGAATTTCAAAGACTTCGCGCTATAAAACAACTAGGTTTTTCGGAGTTTAGTTTTCCAGGAGCCACACACAATCGTTATTTACACTCTTTGGGGGTTTCCCATCTATCGGGTATTGCTTTTGATTCCATTTTTAAAATTACACCATTTTCGAAGGCCTCTAAAAAATCAAATCTTCGAAGTGCCCTTCGACTGGCTGCACTTTTACATGACGTGGGACATGGCCCCTTAAGCCATACCACTGAACAAGTTATGCCTTATCTTAACAAGCTTTCCGTTAAAATCCTTCAAGAACAAAATCTAGAAAATACCCGAAGGGCAAATCATGAGGACTATACCCTTAAATACATCACTGAATCAGCGATTGCCGATACACTGAAAAAAAGTTTTTCGGATCTTTTACCCATTCATGTCGCTTGCCTTCTAGATAAGTCTTTAACATGTCCTGATGATTTTTTTATCGATCAGGGTCTAGATTACCGCCCGATCCTCAGTCAAATCGTAAGCTCAGAGTTAGATGTGGACCGTATGGATTACCTTGAACGAGATTCCTATTTCTGTGGCACTAACTATGGACGTATTGATCATCATTGGCTTTTACAGAGCATGGCTTACCAAGTGATTGATACAAAAGTTTACTTGGCCTTAAACCGAAGAGCTCTCTATTCTTTTGATGACTTTTTACTTTCCAGACATCACATGCATTTAATGGTTTACTGTCACCATAAGAGTATTATTTATGAGGAGATGTTAAATAATTACTTAACTTCTCCTGATTGTGATTTTATTCTCCCCTTTGATATTAATGATTACACTCAATACAACGATTATCGACTTCACGAACACCTATCTCAAAGTCATAACCCCTGGGCTCAGAGAATTGCTCAAAGAAAACCCTTTAAAGTAATTCTAGAACAGCACCGTAACTCAACAGAAAACAAAGCGAATCTCATCTTCGAAGAGTTGCGGGAAAATCATTTTAACGTGATCAACACTAGCACCGAAGCTCGACTTTCAAAATATCACTCCTTACCCCTTGATGAAGGGTCGATGAAGATTTTTGTTATTGATCAGTACAACCCTTGGGACTTACCAGCGCCGATATCACAATCGACTGAAATTTTTCAACGGTATGAAGTTTCTCGAGTGATTGATCGGATTTATATTGATCCAGAACAGTATGACAAAGCAGAAAGACTGATCAAGACCATGGGCTAGTTTTTACTTTACATAATACTGTGTGCGAGACAATGTTGTTATTGTTTAAAAATGAAGTATGTAATCACAATTGAAAATGAGCCAAAACTTCTCGCACAAATTGCCGAGGCTCTATTTCTTTCAGACCCAACCCTAATAATTAGAAATTTTAATAACATCGATGGGTTTGAAAACTGGTTGAAATCCTTTAATGAACATGGAGCAAGTGCTTTAAAGCATGCGGGCTATACTTTGGACGAAGCTCTAGATTCTGCCCTTTTGACACGACAGTTGGATGACATTCGAAAAAAAAATGAAGCTCATTCCATCAAGATTCTTGGCAAGGAATTGCCAGAGCATTTAGTTTTATTTCTTGTTAAGCTTGAAATGATCCAAAAAGAACAAATTCAAAAACTGAATGGATGTATGAAGACTTTTCAAGATCTTTCTGTTTGCACAGAAGAGGCCCCCACATCCATTCTTTTTACAGCGTTTGAAAGTCCAACATTTAAGGCTAAAGATTTTACATTTTCTAATATTGGAAATATTATTTTCAAGCCCTTTGATAAACCCATTTTAAATCAACAAATTTTTTATGCTTTGAACGGCCATCAACCAGCAAAAAGCGAGTATGTCTTTCAACAAAAAACAAAAGCCACTGTTGAAATGATCAAAGAAGGTGAAATTGAGGGGTTTTCAGAAGTTGGCCTAGTAACCTTAAATGATAAAAAAATTGAGCCGGGGTCTTTTTCAAAACTTTATTCTAAAACCATTGAAACTGAAAAACTAAAGAGCACCTCATCTGTTTGCGTTTTTAGCGAAAGCAATCCAACAGATCCCACTCAAACTTTATGTTATTTTAAATTTTTCGCATTAAAAAACGAACAAATTTTAGCTTTAAGAAAAAACATAAAGGAATGTAAAGTAACAAAACTTAAAAACTTTAAAAAACCTCCCATCATTGATAAAATGGGTCGCTTTTTTCACGTCGCAATAATTTGTCCAGATGATTCAGCGGGCCCACTCGAAGAAGCATTAATTCGAAATTTTAAAATGCTCAAAGTCTCTCGGTTTAAAGAATCCCTAGATTTAATGAAACTACTTAAGGTAGAGCCAACGGCATTTGACTCCTTAATTTTCGTAAATTCTTTTTTTGTAGATGATCCTGAAAAACAAACCAATTCAATTAAAGAAATGATCTCTCAATACAATCCACTTTACGAGGGGGCTAAGTCTCATCTGTTTCCTGTTTTTATCATTAGTCCCCATATTTACCCCAAAGAAACAGAAAAAGAATTTACGAAAATTAAGG
>DAIRER010000346.1:0-2887 GCA_036795495.1 Pseudobdellovibrionaceae bacterium
CATAACTCGTGCTTTTTCTTCAACCAAGTTACTTTCAGAATCGATTGGATACGTCACTTGAAGCCCCTGAGCTCCTAAAGAAAGTGCGCTCGCCGCAATCAGCCGACTAAACCTTATACCTGTAGGCCTCATATATATACTATCACTATCAAAGGGTTTATCATGTGAAAATTTTAAATATTCTTTTTCTTGATCCCTCGTTGTTTCAAAACGAACCACATTTTTATTTTCTATTTGAAGACGTTCATAGACTTGATTCCAATTCTGAATTTGAGACACTTCTGCAATCAATTGATGGATTGCATTTTCGTCATTATATTCAGAAGTATCAGCAGGAGATCGATCTGCTGAAAGCCTAGACTTTGAAGATAATTTTTTTTGAGCCAACTTTTCTGCAAGCTCAGCATTTTTTTGAATAATTTTTTCTTTTTGAATCTGCAGTTTTGAATAGAGTTGATTCAATTCTTCTAAATCTTTTCGCTCTTTTTTGAGTTTGGATTCAATAGTCTTTACATCTTCTGCAATTTTTAAAAACTCGCTTTTTTTCTCTTTTAACTGATTCAATGCGGATTCAATATCTTGATTTAATTTCTTGGTTTTTAAATCAAACTCAGAAGAGCTCATCGTATTTGATTCGTCTGAATTTGCTATAGACATTTTACTTAAGACATCAAAGAAGCCTACAAATAAATTGGAATCAACAGCCACATATACAAGGAACCCTAGAACTAGAATTCCTAACGAAAAATTTTGTAATAAATAGTCATTTTTTTTCATACTTGATCTGCCTATCGTCTATTCTTGAACTTTTCTTGATAGGAGACTGCAAAAACTAGACATTCATCAAATAAATCTACAAATTGAGAGGCCTTAAATATGACAATCTATACTTTGATAGAGATTCTTCTTAATGAAGTCATATCGAACTCGAGGGGGTTCATGATCTAAAAATATCTCTTCCACTTTTCCCCAAAAAATCTTTTGAGTGGCTCGATTAAGGTCTAGGGAGTGGTGCCATAGTCCCTGACCTCGCATATGCATTAACCATTTTGAAGCCCAACAATCGGCCTGCATCTCTTGAGCTAGATATACGTCCTCCATAATTTGATGTGGTTCTGTATCCAAATTGCGAAATAGCTGACGAAACCAACTTAATACATAACTCCCTAAGGGCGTAGGAATCCTTCTCAGAAAATGTGAGTTCACTGTATGAGCCAGTTCGTGGGCTAATACGGCTGTCAACTCTCGATCATTCATCATTTTAAGTAAATCAACGCTCACATAAATCGTTGGTCCTAAACTCCAGGCATTCGGACTACTGTTTTTATCACTGATAATAACAATTTTTGGATTTCTATTTTTAAAGCTATGACCACTGTATTTTATCATTTTTTGAAACGAATCTTCCACTCGTTTCTTCATTTTTGGGGCGTAAACAGTTTTATATTCAGAGGTTGGCCAACGGCGCAAACCTTCCATAAAAAAATCCGCAGCGTAACCAACAACTTGATCAGGTATATATAATAAACTAGAACTACAAACCTTTGGACTCCACTGAGCAATAAGAAGAAATAAAAACAACGTCACCCACTGACCAGTGAGTGCACGTCGAAATTGTACTATCATGAGGCCCCCCTCTAACTGGAGAAATTAGTGGGAGTCCTTGTACTTGTAAAGAAAAAATTCGAAAAAAACTAAAGACCTTTTACAATCATTGTTCCAATAACTAGAACTGTAAGTAAAGAAAGTAACACGACAATAATAGGTGTATATATATCATTTTTATTTTGTTCAGCCATAATCACTCCTTCTGAAAAACTATTTATAATCCCGTTTCATTAATTTAAGAATATCCCAGGCCATTTTTTTAAACTCAGGTTTTTGAGTCATTAAATAGGGCGAAGGGCAAATTTTATTTAATTCTTTATTAAAATCACAGCTTTCATCAGAAACAAAAAATGCAATTTTGTCAAACTCATACTGTTCTTGACGTAAAAATTCTTTATTCTCTTCAACACTTTCTAATAACGAATCCACGGCAAAAGAATTCTGCCCATCCCACTGAATAGAAGCTCTCACTTTTTCGAAAAGTTCATTATTTTGAGGTTCAAACAAACTCTGGGATTGATCAGTAATAATATTTATAAACGCCATTTTATGATTTTTGCGTTCATAGGTTTGATTCGAATAGAATACACTCCTTTTTTCAGCAAAATTTAAGTGATTTTGAAAAGAGAGGTCCTCAGAGTTCCGAAACAATCTTGAAATTCCCAAAACATTTTTTAAATAGTCTATATAATCTTTTCTTAAGTTTTGGATCATTGATGTTCCTTTTTAAAATCGAATTCTTACGTTCTCTGTCAATTTAAATTTCACGGAAAACCACAAGTAAAACAATCCAAAAACAGTCAGAACAATGAAAGCATTCAATACACTATTCATTGAAAAAGACACCCATTGATTCAGAGAGTTAACTCCCCACTTTACACCCAGAGCCAAAAATGAAGCCCCTAATGCAATTAATATGAGCTTCGTCTTATACCCCTTGGTACTTCCAAACTCTGCACCGAATGTTTTATTTAAATTTCGACGCGCACTGAACCATGCAATCCATGAGGCTACCGATGAAGACAAAGTCAGAACGACGGGAGTCCAAAGATCTTGTCTTTGAAAAACTTGCGTCACTAAAAACAATCCCATAAGCCCTAAAAAAGTGGAACTCACGACCTGAAGAATTGAGATTTTTAAAGGCGTTTGAGTGTTTTTCATTGCATAAAAGGCAGAGTTAAACAATCGCCCTTCAGAACTGGCCACCAAAGATATTCCATACCCCAACAAAACGATCCAAACAGATTGAACATCATTTTCTGTAAATTGCCCTCCGAGA
>DAIRER010000012.1:0-14381 GCA_036795495.1 Pseudobdellovibrionaceae bacterium
GCTTATTACAAAAGACTTACATCAGAACTTCCTGAGGTTCGTCTTGCAGCGGCTCAGGTTTGGAGTACCTGGGAGGCTTCCACATCTAAACTCATTCCAAGTGCCTCCTTTGTTGAGGAATACGAGGATCCACAAA
The DNA here is from genome assembly GCA_036795495.1 of Pseudobdellovibrionaceae bacterium. Lineage (GTDB taxonomy): Bacteria > Bdellovibrionota > Bdellovibrionia > Bdellovibrionales > Bdellovibrionaceae > DAIRER01. Next base: position 137 of record DAIRER010000012.1, read on the forward strand.
AGGCACTGCCTTTTGCGCGTATTGAGGCTCATTATTTTATCAATAAAGCGTTTTTTCCGACTTCAAATTATTTACTAAACGAAATCCAAAAAAACCTTAAATTGACACCTTGTCGGATCATTCATGGACGTTACGATGTGGTTTGTCCTGTAAAGAATGCTTGGGATTTACATCACGTTATGCCCCAAAGTGAGTTGCGAATTGTGCATCAAGCGGGTCATTCGGCGCTAGAGCCTGGTATAACTTCTGAATTGGTTCAAGCCACAGAGGATTTTAAAAAGCTGTACTCATAAGTTCTCTGGCATTTTCTAAACTTGAAGATGTGATTTTTTCTCCACTTAACAAGCGTGCGATTTCTTGAATGCGCTCTTCGCCAGAAAGTTCGCTGACTTCCATTTGCACATTTCCTGATTTTTGTTTTTTATGAATATTAAAATGTGTATGAGCATAAACGGCTACCTGAGGTAAATGCGTAACACAAATAACCTGCTGTCCCTTTGCAATTTGACTGAGTTTTAAACCAACCTTGTGTGCTGTTTCTCCAGAAACTCCCGTATCCACTTCGTCAAACAAATAGGTCCGAGGTTGATCATTCAGTCCGATGACTTTTTTTAGAGACAACAAAATACGACTTAACTCACCACCACTGGCCACTTTACCAAGGGGGCGCGGTTGATCTTTTGAAGACGATTGTATTAAAAACTGAACTTCAGAAAATCCTGTAGGGTTCATGCTTTCAATAATTTGTACGTCGATAGAGAATTGAACTCCCTTCATGTTCAAATCCCGAAGTTCTTTGTTTACTTTTTCAGAAAGCTCTTGTGATGAAGTCAGTCTACGAGCGTGTAGTTTTTTTCCGACAGATTTAAGTTCGATCTCAAAAACTTTTAGATTGTTTTCAGAATTTAAAATGGACTCTTCAATGTTTTTGATTTCGCCAATTTCAGATTTAATTTTTTCTAGAGATTGAAGAATTTGAGTCGACGTCGCTCCAAATTTCTTTTGAGCTTTGCGAAGATCGCTCAGTCGAGATTCAATTTCCTCCATCCTTTCTGCTGAAAAATCTGTATTTCCAAAACTTCGACTTAAATTAAACAGACTCTCACCCAGAATTGACTTGGCCTCTTCAAGTTTTTCAACAAACTGCTGAACTTCAGGTGACGAAGGATTGAGTTCATAGGCGCGCTTGATCAGGCTTTTTAAACGATCAAAAACAGAGTCTTCAGAACTATCAAGAGTTAGTTCTGCGCCCTCAACGAAATCACTCATTTTGTGAAAGCTTTTTAGGTTTTTATATTCTGACTCTAATTTTTCTTCTTCACCAGGGGCTAATTCGAGCCTTTCAATTTCATTTTTTTGAAATTCCAAATAATCCAATCTTTGCGAAGAGCCGGGTATTCCAGATTTTAGCAGTTGAATTTTTTTTTCTAAATCACGGTGTTGTCTATAAATCTTTTCATATTGAGATCGTAGTTTTCCATTTTCCGCAAATATATCTAAAATATCCAAATGATAAGACTTTGAAGTTAAATTTTTATTTTCATGTTGACCTGTCATTTCGATCAAGGGGGCGTGACCAGCCACCTCAATCAGTGGTGAAACAATCGATCTTAGGTCGGTTAAAGAACTCAATTGCCCATTAATGTATACACGAGAGCGATCATCATTACGAATCAATCGACGGATTAAAAGTTGGCTTTCTTCAGTAGAAATTCCCATTTCTTTAAGGCGCGATAAGATATCCTGTCGCTCAGAAACATCAAATAAACCTTCTACGATGGCTTGGTCATGCCCCGTACGCACCATTTGAGATGAGGTTTTGTCTCCCATTAGAAGAGCTAAACTCTTTAATAAAACAGACTTACCAGCTCCGGTTTCTCCGCTGAGAATATTTAAGCCGTTTTTAAATATCACATGGATATTTTCTATAATCGCAAATTGTGAAACTTTAAGTTCAATAAGCATGGTGTACCTCTTAACGATCTCCGAACTTTAATTTCTCACGCAATAATGAAAAGAAATCATAATTTTTACTGCGTAAAGAAAGATGGTTGTTTTTACTTCGATTGATTTTAACTTGATCATTTGGAGAAAGAAGAAGCGCTTTTTGACCATCCACAATGAGTTGTGCTTTGGGGGTGGTTTTCTCGATTTTAAAACTGAGCTGACAGGAATCTGCAAAGATAAGAGGTCGAGAGGTTAAGCTGTGCGGAGAAATGGGAGTTACTAAAATAACCGGAGCGTGGGCGTCTGAAATGGGGCCGCCAGCAGATAAGCTGTAGGCCGTTGATCCAGAGGGTGTGGAGATGATAAGACCATCGGCGCGAACTTGACTGACAAAGACATCATTTGAAAAAATACTGACATTGATGAGTTGGCTTTGAGAGCCTCGTTCAATAACAATATCATTCAGGGCAGACCATTTTTCTTTAGCTGAAGTCTCGACTTCGATCATAGAGCGAGGGTCTATAAAAAGTTTTCCTTTTAAGGCCTCTTCTAAGACATGAAAACATTCAGTAGCAGTGTTCGGAGTTAAAAATCCCAAAGACCCCATGTTGAAACCTAATATTGGGACTTGAAACGTATTAAAAATTCGGACAGCTCTTAAATAAGAACCATCTCCACCTAAAACAACAACCATTGAAATTTCTTTAAGATCTTTGTTTGAAGTGATGAGTTGAGTATTTTTAAGGACTTTTTGTTCTGGCGCTGTATAGACTTCACAATTTTTGTCTTTTAACCATAGAGCCAAATCTTCACCCAATCGAACAGCTTCTTTTTTGGCGATACGATAGACAATGGCAATTTTTCTTTTTTTTAGTTTAAATGGAATCATCTTGAATTAAACCAATCCTTCTCTTCTGAGAAGAGCCTTTGGATCAGGTTCGCGTCCTCGAAACTTTTTATAAAGTTCCATAGGGTGTTCTGTACCCCCTCGGCTGAGGATATGTTCTTTAAAGCGCAAAGAAACCTCCTGATTAAATATTCCATACTCCTTAAAATACTCAAAGGCATCGGCGTCTAAGACTTCGGCCCATTTGTAGGAGTAATATCCTGCAGAGTAACCACCAGCAAAAATATGACCAAAAGAGCACGAGCGATTAACCCCCTCTACAGGTGGAAAAATCTGAGTTTCGGACGTGGATTTAAGTTCGAAAGAGGTCACGTCTTGAATGGTTTTTGGATCTGCTGAATGCCAAGCCAAGTCTAAATAAGAAAAAGCGAGTTGTCGAAGACTCATCCAGCCGACTTGAAATTTTGTAGAGTCTTTTATTTTTTTAATATATTCTTGGGGCATGGGAGCCTTCGTTTGATAGTGAGTCGCAAAAAGATCTAGACTTTCTTTTTCATCCACCCAGTTTTCAAAAATTTGAGAGGGAAGCTCTACAAAATCCCAATAGACATTGGCTCCAGCCAGAGTGGAGTATGTGGCATCGGATAAAAGCATATGTAAAGCATGACCAAACTCATGGAATAAAGTTTTAACTTCATCATAGTTTAACAATGAGGGTTTGGTTGCTGTTGGTTTTGTAAAATTACAGACGATCGAAACATGGGGCCGTTGGATTTTTCCAAACTCTAATCCCTGATTTCGAAAAGTTGTGGCCCAGGCTCCACTTTGTTTAGATTCTCGTGGAAAAAAGTCTGTATAAAATAAACCCATAAATTTTTGCGTGGGTTTATCATAGGCTTCATAGACTTCGACATCAGGATGATAAACGGGCAATTTAGAATTCTTTTTAAATTCTAAATTATACAGTTTTTCAGCGTGCAAAAAAACTCCCTGAATTACGTTTTCAAGTTTAAAATAAGGGCGAAGCTCTTCATCATTGAAAGAGAATAATTTTTCTTTAAGTTTTTCAGAGTAATAACTAAAGTCCCAAGGTTTTAGATCTGAGATTTGATCAAGTTGAAGCGCCAATTCTTTGACCTGAATAAGATCTTTTTGTGCTGCTGGCTTAGAATGAACAAAAAGTTGATCTAAGAATTTTTTTACTTGTTCTGGTTTTTCTGCCATGCGCTCTTCCAGAACATAGGTGGCATGATTTTCATATCCCAGAATTTTAGCACGTTGATCTTTCAGATTAACAAGCTTGAGAATAATATCTTGATTGTCGTACTCATCTCGATAGGAAATCGCACCATAGGCCTTCCACATTTTTTCTCGTAGTTGGCGATCTTTGCCATAGGTCATAAAGGGAATAAAACTTGGTCCTTGAAGAGTAAAAATCCACCCACTGGACTTTCCTTTTTCTTTAGCCAATTGAGCGGCGGCCTCGATGCTAGACTCAGGGATTCCTTCGACTGATTTTGAATCTTCGATATATAATTCAAAAGCGTTCATAGACTTGAGTTGATTTTGAGAAAACTGGGGACTTAATTTAGAAAGCTCTTGATCGATATTTTTCAGGACTTCCTTTTGTGAAGGAGTAAGCTCTGCTCCATTGCGAATAAAATTTTTATAGGTATCTTCTAATAGTTTTTGTTGTTCCCCGGTTAAGTTTTTTATTTTTCCAGATTTTACATCCAAATAAACAGATTTAACTTTTTCAAAAAGCCGAGCATCCATAAGTAAATCTGAAGAGAACTCCGATAAACGTGGATAAATTTTTTGGGCCAAGGCATGGATTTCATCATTTCCGTGAGCTGATTTGAGATTGGAGAATATGCCGGCCGCTCGATTTAAAAGTTCAGAGCATGTTTCGATGGCAACAAGCGAATTTTCAAAGCTTGGCGGTTCGGTATTGGTGGCAATTTTTTCTAAATTGTTTTTAGCAAGAGTTATGGCTTGCTCGATGGCGGGTAAAAAATGCTCGAGTTTGATAAGGTCAAAGGGTGTGGCATTTTCAAAGGTTTTAAATTCAGTCAGTAATGGGTTTGTTGAGTTGTGTAGATTTAGTTCTGTCATAATTTCCCCTTTTCAGTTGATAATTCACAAAACTACAGGGGAAACCAAAGTTTTGTCAAAAAAGAGCTTTGTTTTACTAAATCCTGAAAGTGTAAATGGCTCACGAGAGATCTTTGATGCACCATGTTGCGATTTATTCCTTCAGACATTTTTATTGAATAATTTTCGGTCAGATAGAATGGGCTTGCCTAAGTTAAGGCTCATAGATACCAACTTAACATATTAAAAAGTACGGCATTAGAGAACTTCATCAAAAAATCTAAAAGAAAAGGGTTTTAATTATGCGTATGTACTTCATTTCGTCTTTAATTTTTTTAATGTTCGTGACCTCTGTTCAAGCAAATACTTGTACCCCACTTTTTCAAGGTCCGTCTGCGAGTCATCCTTTTCAGGAAAAAGTGAGTATTGATCCTAAATTAAACATTCTATATCTTCAGCTGATCCGTAGAGTTCATGCGGACTTTCAACAACTTCCTGTTTCTTTTCATCCCAAGTATTTTCCGCTCATTCTAAATGAATTAAATCATAGACAAAAAGCCGAGCTAACAAACTTTCTTCAATTTCTTTCTGATAATAGTACGATTCAAGAAGTGCCTTGGAACCAATTTATACTTGGCCCACTTTTTGAGAACTATGTAAATCAAATTAATGAACTTCGAGAAAAACATAAACTAGCCGTTGGAATGAGTTTAGCGCTTCATGATGGTACAAAACAAAAATATGGTACAGAAAAATATTCTTATCATATTAAAAAATTAAGGGCTATTGCCAAACGTTTTGGTTTTGGACCTAAAAATTCTATATTTGGCTTAAAGCTGGGGACAGTTCTGTGGTTGCATGATGCTCCAGAAGATAAAAATTTAAAATTTACAGTGATCACAAGTCTATTGGGGACAGAAACTACCTATGGGGTTTGGGGTATGACGAATATTCCTAAAAGTGCCGAACATCGAGAGCTTTCAAAAAAATGTAAAGCTAAAAAAGGTGAAACGAAGAACTGCAGCGAAGAAGAATTGCGTATTCTCGCAAAATTAGATGAGGAAAATAAAATTAAAACACTTGAGCGGACTGAAAAACACAAACTTTCTCGAATCGGGAAATTGATTGATCGAACGGGAAATGTCGAAGAGTCTTTAATGGGTTATAGATTAGGCAGACCCAGCCCCACCTATGATAAATACGTCAAAGAATGGCCCTTATTTAAAAAATATTTATATAGAACAGGTGAAGCCGATGAATTATGGATCCATCTTGAAAAACTTCTTACGGATGAGGATTATGCCCAAAAATACATTTGGGCAAGATTCACAAGAGGTGACATTGGGACTTAGTTTCTAACACAGATTCCAATGCGCGAGCCTCCAGCTGTAACTTGACATCCGTAGCCATACCCACAGGAGTTAGGTTGATCCACTATGCACGAGTTTAATACGCCGTTATAGCAGTTTTTACTGCTGGCATTGGCTGGGCTTTGCACGCTGGACATGATAGGAACATTTGTCCAATTGTTATTTGAGTTCAAAGAGGCATAAAAGGCGATATTCCAATAGGGTTGCACATATACATTTTGAACGCACCCTAATCCATTAGAAGAGTTATAAACTGGTAAATATCCTGAGGGACAATCACAAAATTGACCATAATAGTTGTAGGAATAGGTGCCATAATAATATTGATTGTAATAGGAGTTATACCCACCATATTGGGAATAAGACGTAGGATAGGGCTGCCATCCCTGTTGATTATAGACAGAAGTATCGCAGGCTTGATTTAAACAGGTGTTGTTTAAAGGGGTTGTCGCAGGTCGACCCTCGTCTTTTTTATCGCAAGCTGACGCAAAAATAAAACCTGCTAAAATAGTAAGTTTAAGTAAACTTATTGAGAGTTGTTTTCGATTTGCCATATTGCACCGCCATTTCTAAAGTTTTTATATTCTAAGCAAGGTCTGTATCAAGAATCGGACCAACTTGAGATTGTATTTGTTTCAAGCTGAAACAAAAAGACTGTCTAAGTTTTGATCAATGGGCGGATTTTTGTTTGCCAGTGATTTTTGTTTGCCTGCAGAATGAGCTCGGCGTACTTTCATGTGGTTTAGCTTTTTGAGGAGTGTATGAAAAAGTTGATTAAGGGAATTGTTGAATTTAGAACCAAGCTTCAACCCAGCTACCGTGAGACTTTTGCTCGGCTGGCCTTGGGGCAGGCCCCAGATGTTCTATTTATTGGTTGTTCAGATAGCCGTGTTGCGGTGAATGTTTTTGCATCTACGGACCCAGGGGATCTCTTCGTCGTGCGCAATGTGGGTAATATGGTGCCCCCTTGTGATTGCCATGGTCAATCTACAGCTGATGAGTCAGAAGCTGCAGCGATTGAGTTTGCTCTTGAAACATTAAAGGTGTCACATCATTATATGTGGACACTCCGAGTGTGGTGCGATGAGAGCCCTAGCCCAGGGGCGAGAGCAAGTACCCTCCCAAAATCTTCGATCTTGGTTACGCCATGGTGAGCTGGGTTTACGGGATTTAAGTTCAAAAAGTGAACTTGGAAAAGATCTTTCTCCTCACAATCGCCTTTCGCAGTTTAATGTACTTCGACAAATAGAAAATCTTAAAACGTATCCGATCATTCAGGAGCGGCTTCGCGCAGGAACACTCAAGCTTCATGGTTGGTGGTTTGAGTTAAGTCAAGCTGATGTCTATGCCTATGAAGAATCTAGGGGTCAGTTTATACTTTTTGATGAAGAAGAAGCGCAAAGAATTCTTTCCAGCCTAGAGAGTTAGAATACAAATGGATGAAAAAAATCGGATCAGGTTGCTAGCTCACCCTTTAGATCCTCTAAGAATTTCGTTAAAACCTCTGCTCTTTTCGCGGCTTCAGCCTTGCCTTTTTGGGTTTTCATGGTTGAAGGAAGTTTTAAGAGCTTTAAATGAAAATGATCAATGGTAAATTTTTTATCATCCAAATTTCGGTTTTCTGCAAAGGGGTCCTCCGAGCAAAAAAGTTTGGACCCCATGAGCCCAGCGACATAAAAAGTGCGAGCTAATCCAATAGCCCCCAGTGATTCTATTCTATCGGCATCTTGGATAATCTCTGCTTCCGATGTTTGGGTTTGAATATTCGCTGAAAAAGAATGCGCCTCAATACAATGTTTTACGCCATCTAATTTTTCATGTGGAAATCCTAGACTTAAGAGAATTGTCTCAGCTTTTATTGCAGAGTCTTTTGATGACTGAGAGCGTTTGTGATCATTTTTGGGGTAATTGACAATATCATGAAAATAACAAGCAGCAAGAATAACGAGCTTGTCATCACTAGAAGATGAAAAGTTATTTGCGAGTTTCCACATCCTTTGAAAGTGACTGATATCATGTGAACCATCCGATAAGGGATGTTCGCGAAGATAATTCTCAAAGACAGCCTTCCAGACTTCTAAGTTATTCATTATGAATTATATTAGTTATGTTCATGGTATTTCAAAAGGCAGTATGCATTATCAAATTAATTTGATAATACATCTCTCTCTACTGGAAATTTTCTATTCGTTGGCGCAAAAATTTAATTTGGAGGCTCAGAAAAGATAGTTTTTTTTAATTCGTTCAAATTTAAATAGAATGTATCTTGGTTATAAAAAAGGTAATTAAATTCTTCAGATAATAATTTAATAGCGCTGAGATCATCCAATTTTATTCGACTTTCGTAGTTTTTATAAAACCCCATTTTTGTAAAATTCATCGACCCTCGATACAGATAATTTCGGCAAAAAAATTAAGATTTGGCTCATGATTATAACAAGGTCGAGCCAAATCTATTGAAAAACAAGAGATTTGGCTGGGTATCGAAAATTAGGGATAAATCCAGTCACCGACTTACTGCCCACCTTGTGATTTTATAATTTACTTTTGCCATTTTTGCTACCTCGACAAAGGCGGACTCATGTATTCGTGTACAAAGATTTCTTTCCGCGTAAATTGAAAACACTTTAATTTTATCAACTCGTTTTCAATCCATATAATAGTTCAAAAAACTGTAGACTCCGAGCCCTTAAAGTAATGTCCTCTCCTTGTTTTGACTATTGATGAGTACTCCCTATCTGTTTCAACCAATTAGTCTGAGTTCTACATACGTTAGTACATGTAAATTAAAAATTAATATGCAAAATCATATAATTTTGATTTAATATAGAATATGAGGTGAAAAATGAAAATTAAGTTATATACTTTAGTCGCATGTATATCAATGTACGGCCTACATTCATTTGCAGGACAACCATCAGAGAGTCGTTTCATAACAAAGGACCAAGTTTGGAAGAAACAAATGGCTTCTATGGTTCCTGGTTTGCTAGAGGCCTTTGCAAATAAGAAGTCAGGAAATATCGAAGAATCGGATGTTCAAAGTATGGGATTTATGAGCAAAGAGGATTTTGATAAGCAAATGGCATTTGCAGAGCAATCTGAAGATTGTCTAAATAAGCTAAGCACAACAAATGCAAATTCTTACGTACCTGTAAGATATGTGGGTGATTCTTCTGAATTGATCATTCATATCGATGGCACAAAAGTTCAACTTTATACTCCCAATGGCATGGTGGAAATTCATGGAACTAATTGTAAAGCTGTTGATGGAACGAAGACTGTGGTAGATGGTCTCATTAAAATTGCACAAAGAGCTGTAAAAGTAAATGAACGCAAGCGCATCAGTGAAACTGAAACTCATAAGATTGAGCAATCAAAGAGAGTTGTAGAAATGCTTCAGTCGTGCGGCCAGGTTGATTCGAAATTTGAAGATTTTGCGAAGAAGACATTGAAGGATTCCTACAATACTGACTTTAAAGTAGCCTCGGCTGCATCCAAGTCTCCAAAAGAAAAAAACAATAGTCGACGGTAGATATTTATCGGTAGAAATCTTGAGATTTGGTTACTGGATAAGAGCTTTTTTGGGGATTTATACAAAGTTCGGTTCTCCACTCCTCATCGTATAAGGCAATGAGTCAAAAAAGATAAGCATAATTAAAAGTTTTCGTTAAGATTGGTTTACCACAACTAATTTTAAAGAAAGGTCTCTTAATTATGCCTGTTAGTAATCTAACTGAATTTTTCCTTTCCAAGGAACTAAAATTTATTAATTCTTCTCCATATCGAAACGGCTTTTTGTGGGAAGTAATTAAATATCGTAGTGAATTTGAAATTTGCCCTAAATGCGGCAGCCAATCAAATACTCGTTGTGGCAAGGTATCGGTCACTGTTCGCGAAGCACCACTGCGTGATAAGCCTTTATGGCTGAAAATTAATAAGCATAGATACTTTTGCAAATCCTGTCGAAAACCATTCACAGAACCGGTAAATTGTGTTTGGCCCAAAAGAAGAACAACTCACCAATTTAGAAAAGCTATTGCCAATGATTGTGAAAATTTTGAAAACTTAAGTCGAGTTAGAGAACGTCACCGTTGTTCAAATGGATTTATTTATAAAATACACTACGAATTATTAAAAACAAAATTAAACGAACTCAAAGGAATAAGTTGGCCAACAGTTTTAGGAATCGACGAACACTTTTTCTCTCGAAGAAATGGCTATACGGAGTTCACAACTGTATTTACTGATCTTCAGAAAAGAAGACTCTTTGAAATGTGCTTGGGTAAGGATAAGAAATCAATAATTGAACAAGTAAAACATATTCCAGGAAGGGACCAAGTAAAAGTTGTTGTAATAGATATGTCCAATGGTTATCGAAGTTTAGTGAAAGAGTTTTTCCCCAATGCAGTTATTGTTGCGGATAAATTTCATATGTTGAGATTAATTACTCCAGCCTTACTTAAAAAAAGAAAGGAAATTTATGGCCACAGGCAGGATCTTCAGCAACGAAGATTGCTTTTAAAAAATCGAGAAGATTTAGATTATTTTGTAAGATCAGACATAGATAAATATTTATCATTGCACCCAGAACTAAATGAACTCTATAGAATTAAAGAACGATTAAGAGAAGTCTATCGCTGTAAAGGGTACAAGAAGGCAAAGGTAAACTTGGAACGACTGATAGACCAAATGAAGTCCTCAAAAACAGAGGCCGTTCAGAGATTGAAAAACACACTAATAAAATGGAAAGAAGAGGTATTAAGTTATTTTGAAAATAAATGGACAAATGGATTTACTGAAGCTATCAACGGAACCGCAAAGGCCATACAGCGAAGGGCTCGCGGATATAAAAACTTTGTAAACTATCGATTGAAAACTTTAAATGCTTGTTTTTATTGATTTGCGCTTTGTGATATACGGTGAAGTGAGAAGAGCCCTTGTTTTTATTGATTTGCGCTTTGTGATATACGGTGAAGTGAGAAGAGCCCAATTTTAATCGGAAAGTGGCGGAGAGAGTGGGATTCGAACCCACGAGACCCTTGCGAGCCTTCCAGTTTTCAAGACTGGTGTATTCAACCGCTCTACCATCTCTCCGTCGACCTTTTTAGTTCGGCGAAAAGAATTGATCAATGATTTTCACAACTAATGCAGTGCAACCCTCAAGAATAAATCAAACTGAAACCTACGCGGTGATTTTTGTTTTTCCACCCATATAGGGCTGAAGGACTTTAGGAATCAGAACACTTCCATCTTCTTGCTGATAATTTTCTAAAATGGCGACAAGTGTTCGACCCACAGCCAGTCCACTGCCATTTAAGGTGTGAACAAACTGTGGTTTGCCACCATCCTTGGGCTTAAAGCGAATATTCGCTCGGCGAGCCTGGAAGTCTTCAAAGTTTGTGCAAGAACTGATTTCACGATAGGCATTTTGCCCAGGAAGCCATACTTCTAAATCATAGGTTTTGGCAGACCCAAATCCCATATCCCCCGTTGAAAGTAAAACACGACGATAAGGTAACTCCAAAGCCTCTAAGATACTTTCTGCATGACTCGTAAGGCTCTCTAATGCCTCATACGAAGCTTCAGGGTGAGTGAACTGCATGAGTTCCACTTTATTAAATTGGTGCTGACGAATCAGTCCCTTTGTGTCTCTACCGTAACTACCGGCCTCGGATCGAAAGCAAGGGCTATAAGCACAAAATTTTTGAGGGAGCAACTCCTCACCTAAAAGCTCTTGGGCATAATAATTTGTGACGGGGACCTCTGCCGTAGGAATTAAAAAATAATCCGTAGAGGCGAGTTGGAAAAGATCTTCTTTAAACTTGGGCAACTGTCCTGTGCCCAATAAAGAGCTGCTATTCACAATAAAGGGAGGAATCATTTCTGTGTACCCAAATTTTTCAGAGTGAGTGTCCATCATGAATTGCATCAGTGAACGTTCTAAACGCGCTCCAAGAGATTTTAAAAAAGAAAATCGAGCCCCTGTTGTTTTACCAGCACGTTCGAAATCAATAATGCCCAATTTTTCGCCCAACTCCCAATGCTCCTTGGGCTTAAAGCTGAAATGGGGTAGAACTCCGACTTTTTTCAGTTCAACATTATCCTTTTCAGATTTTCCAACCGGTACAGAAGAGTGCGGCTTATTTGGTAAAGTGTACAAAATGTCCTGAACAATTTGATCCATTTCAGAGGCCTCGGCCTCCATGGATTTCACTTTAGCAGAAAGTTCTCCCATTTCAGAGATCATTTGAGTGGCATCTTGACCCTGTCGCTTGAGCTGAGCTACCTGTTGGCTCAATTTATTTTGTTGAGCTTTTTGAGATTCGGCTTGAGTGATGAGCTCTTTTCTTTTTTTTGCCAACTCCATAAGTTCATCCAGGGAGCTGATTGGAAAATTTCGATGAACGAGGCCCTGTCGATAGCTGTTATAAAAAGAAGGATCCTGCTTATTCTCAAGTTGTTTTAAATCAATCATATAATATTACCTTTTTTTGCCTCAACTAGGGGGCCACCAGGATATACATTCGTAATAGGGCCCCAATCAAGATAACGATGAGATCAAAGATTAAAATCTGTGTAATAGACCACCGTGACAAGAGTTTGTAGACCACTCCAAGGGTCATAAGAGTTATAAAAATTAATATGAAGTTTCCATAGGAGAAAAGAACTTGTCCTATAAAACCGAAAGTGAGCCCTATAAATAAGCCCGAAACTAATATTGCAAAATTTCGAATAATACTAAAGAACGATTGTGTGGCCTCACGTTCTAGATGATCCCCCATCGTTTTCATTTTTTCAACCAAACCCATTTCCCCTCCCCCTTATTATCTTTCTAAAGCAGATATTGTTTCTTCAATTTGAACTCTATCCGGTGCGTTCGGTGATAGGTCCAAATATTTATAAAACGCATTTATTGCCATCGAGATTTCGCCCTTTGCATGATATAAAGCCCCTTGCTCTTTATAAAGATCCGCATAGCCGCTTTCCTTTGAATAGGCAATTTTTAGCATGTTTTCTGCAATATCAAAGGATCCAGAAAGTCGATAACATCGAGCGGCCTTGATATAAACCGCCGTAGGCGTGACGTCCAGAGATATTGCCTTAGAGTAAATTGCGGCGCATTCAGAATAGTTTTTTCTAGCTTCATATATTTCACCAAGTAAAAGATAGGGTTCAGCCAATTTTGGATTATTTTTCTTTTCCAAGTTGGCACTCACTTCGGCATCATCAAGTTTGCCTAGATCAAAGGCAGCACGACCATAATAATAATTGATCCTGGGAAAGTGAGGATTCTGATCTCTCACTTTAATAAATTGCGACAAAGCTTTTTCAAGTTGCCCTGATTCAAAGTAAAGAACTCCAATTTGAAATAGGGGTTCAACATCTGAAGAGTCAATAATGGCAGCCTGATAGAGTGCTTTGATAGCCTCATTATTATTGCCTAATATACGTAGGGCTTTTCCAAGACCCAAAAAACCCTCTGTAGATTTTTCATCAAGACTGACTATTTGACGGTAAAGATTAAGCGCATCGCGATAGCGTTCTTGAGACATTAAGAGCTTAGCTAATTCAAGCCTATAAAAGAGTGTGAATGGATAGTTTGTTATCAACTCATTGAGGGCTTGAATTCCGAAATCTGTGCCAAATTCATGAGAAGCAATTTTAACTCTTAAGACCTGAACTTCTGGGTTGGTGCGATCTAACTCGATGGCTCTTAGCAGATAGGATTTGGCCTCTTTTAATGCAGACTCTTTGCGTTCAGATTCTTCTTTGGTAATGCCCAAGATGCCTTGAGACAGATTCAAATTGGCTTCAGAGATAATAAGGTATGTATCAATGTCTTGGTCAAAAGCTTTTTTAGAAAGTTGAGCATAAGTAATGCTCATGGGCCAGTTGAATTTTCGAAACTCAAGAAGTGCCATACCTTTAAAAACTTCATAATTATTTGGAGCAATGGCTACGGCTTTTTTTAAGACGTCAGAGGCGT